>JAGDMC010000088.1 GCA_017860395.1 Bacteroidota bacterium
AACAAAGTTACTTCAATGGATTTTGACTACAACATCCGCGCAGCAGGAAGCAGTTTGATATTATCCGCTGCATTCCAGTTGGATAAGGTTAATGCTTCAAATGTAACCTCCGTTACCGGAGAGTCTTTATCGGGAACAGCTCCTTTTGCCGTAAGTACTAATGGAACAGAGAGCGGAGTAAATCTGGCAGTAATTCCATTATTTAATAAAGTAAGAGATATTGTTACAGAAGATTATTCGTCGTTTCTAAACACACTTGCCGACAGCTATATAAATACACCAAATAAATCTTTGAAAATAAGGTTTACCTCTCCTGTGAATTTATCGGATTTGAATATGAGTTCCATAAATTTCTTTGTGGTAAAAAACAGCACCGGGGAAACATTACGCGGCAGAGAGATCCATCTTCCGACATTCCTTCATACAACCAAGGCAGACGTAAGTTATTTTTCAGGAAAGCAGTTACATCCTACCGATAAGTACAAATTCGATGATGGAATGATGTGGGGAATCATGATTCCTGAACCGTTCAACTATCCTTTCGAGTATCAGGCTGTTGATGTAGCCTATCTGCACTTCAATGAATGGGCCTTATCCGGAGGAGCAGACTTTAATGACTGGTATAAAAACCTTAGCGGATACAGGGACGATACTAAAATTTTTACTTATTAGACACATCTTATTTCAAATAGAAAAAAGAGGGTCGTAAATATTTACGACCCTCTTTTTGTTCCATTCGTTTATAGAATATAACAGGACTAGCCCATCAATTCTTTGAACAACGATTCCCATTCTTTTGCCACTACTTCAATTTGAAATCGTTCCGCCCTTTTTCTTGCAGCAAGGCCCATTTCTTTGCGAACATCTTCATTTTCAATTAAATAATTGATTTTTTCTGCCAAAGAATTAATATTGCCTTTTTCAACAAGTAGCCCGTTAATTCCATCATTAATTATCTCTTTCGGGCCACATGGACAGGCAAACGCAACAGGAGGAATTCCACTTGCCATTGCTTCTGTTATAACCATTCCAAATCCTTCAAATCTGGAACTAAAAGCAAAAATTGAGCTTTCTCCGAGTTTATCATCCAGGTTACTTACCGGCTCTTCGAAAAAGCATTTATCTGAAATTCCATTAGCCGCTGCCTGCCTTCTGAAAGGCTCCTTGTTCCCTGCGCCATATATTGTCAAAGTCCAGTCTGGATGTTTCTCAGAAACAATTTTCCAGCTGTCTATTAACAAATCATATCCTTTCACATGTACAAATCTTCCTGCTGCAATAACTTTTTTTGCAGAGCAATCAGATGTTTTCCCAGGAAGTTTGTCTAACGGATTGTAAATAACCGATACATTCTCAAGCTCGTTCCATTGATCCCTGTCTTCGTGGCTCAGCACAACAAATCTGTCCAGTCTTTTCAAATTTCCGATAAGTTGATGCATCCAGAGCTTTGAAACAATCGATTTGAAAAAACCGGGTGAATCGTGTATGTCCAAATCTCTGTAATTTTTTTTATTAAAATGTAATTCACCAACCTTACGGCTGCCATCTTTAATTCGGGTAATAAAATTAATTTCCCGTCTTAAAGTAGATATTGTAATGTCCGGTTTTATCTGCTTAAGCGTTTTTGATAATCGCCTTTTATAAAGTACCTGTTTAAATGTATAATAAAAAACCTTTTTATAAATTGGATAATTCCAAATATATTCAAAATCTATATTTAAATTAATTACTGATATTTTATTGGACAACGGGAATGCCGGTGGTTTCCCAATGCCATCAGTTGTAATTATAAAAACATCATAACCAAGCATATCAGCAAAATAATTGGCCTTAATCGTCAGGGTTTTTTCCATGCCGCTGGCAGAATATAATGCCGGTATGCAGTACGCCAGTTTGATACTCATTATAGTTTAGTTTCTTTTATCAAAAACTTTGCAAGTTCCTTTCCTCCTTTGGCAAATGATTCCTGCACCCTAAAACCCACATCATAGTCATTTCCTCCAAAATTATTGGCAGATGCATCTTTGATGACAATTGTTGCAATTTCCTTTCCGTCTGACTTGTTAACAAATATACAAGTAAAATCGACAGATGCGCTTCTTCTTGCAACGCCAACATTGAATCCGGGCTCAATAAAATCTACATTTACTTTCATAAGGATTTCACCGTCCCCTAAAGTTGCATTAATATCTTTGTCTTTCAAATATTTTGAAAACAACTCAATAAATTTTGGCTCAAACCTTTCGTCCCTGTCGGACAACCACGCTTTATGCCACTCATCTCCCCATCCTGATTTCTTTGAATTGTACGCTTCAATCTTTTCCTTTACATACTTCTCCTCTGTCATCTTACCTACTTTCATATTTTCATAGGTGAAAGAGACCCCTATTGATTTAGTATCCTTAAGAACATTAAGAGAACCAGACGTTTTCTTTATACTCTGGCCAAAAGCACCAATCCCGATAAATAAAATCAGTACTGACATTAAAATCTTTTTCATAACAATAAATATTTTAGGTTAGTATAAAAGAAATAAGCCTGCAAAAGTTTGCAGGCTTATAAATATAAATTTACGATTAAAGTTTAAATATCTTTTCCAGAGAGGATGCCCAGTAGTTTCTTAGCCCAAAACCGCCTGCCTTTCCGGAAACTCTGTCTGTAAAAACTATTTTCTTTGTTTTCACATTAAAACATACAGCTATATAATTTCCTATTCCTGCCTCCTTATCCAAAAGTTCTGCAACATAAAGGACACCATATCCTATATCTTTGCCTGTATTGAAAGACTTAACGAGGGCAACAACAGCGGCATCATCAATTTTAAATGTTTTGCTGTAGGTTGGCATTCCGGCTTCGTTCATAATGCGTGCCCTGTAAATAGCTTCGTCTATACTTACATTATCGAATGTGGTAAACTGAATCTTTTTTAATTCTTTTGACTGATCAATCTCCCTGATGTACTTTGTAAAGAAATTTCCGTACTGGTATTTTTTAGTTTCAGAAACAATGAGTTTATTAATCTCTTCAAATGCTTTTGCAACCTTTCCCGGCTCTTCTTTTACTCCGAATGTTTTAACCAAAGTAAAGTCTACTCCGTAAAAATTCATTTTGGGAACAGCCTGACTTTCTGCTTTTTCAATTGAATAAACCATTCCCGGTATAATCACAAACAAAAGAAATAGAAACTTTTTCATAGTTAAAATTTTTATGCTTTAAACAAATATACATTTTTTATATAAAAAATCCCCCTTTCATTTATAACTATATTTGAAAAAGGGGGAGAGTTTTTTAATATAAAAATTAGTAAACCTTGAACTGATTTCTGTATCCGGCACCCGTGTTACTGAACCAGTCTGTTTTAGCTGTACCATTTGACTCTGCCCATTCAATAAAATAAAGGTAAGCTTCATTAATTGGAGCCAACTCAACCGGATATTGGAAACCCTGAATAATATTCAACCCCCAGGGGAGATTATTTAAAGTTTTATAATATTTTCCCAAAGGAACAGATGAATCGTCGTCTTTCAATCCAAAAAGAGAGGTATTGGCAAGATTCGTAGGAACCCTGTCCGGAAGGTGAATCTCTTTGCCTCTCGTATCATCGGCAACAATAAAAAAGTTAAAAGCAAGAGAAGACAGATCAGTTATCGGGACAGTATTTGCAACAAATGCAACATTAACAGATAACTCTGCAGGGTATATATAAGGAGATGCCTTTATGGTGTTTACAAGCTTATCAGCTCCTCTTGGTATAATATTGAAGAAGTTATCGAATACAATACAAGTTGCATATGTCTGGCCGGACTCAACCCCGTTAGGAGCAATATTGAAAACAGGAGAAGATGGGGAAACCGAATTACCTGTAACCCCGGATATTTTATCAGAACCAATCCCGTCAAGCTGGAAACCAAAACCATTGTTAAAAATAGCTCCAGATGCCTTCAGGATGAATTCACCAATTACCTCAACCACATAATTCGATGAATTTGTAACCGTCGTCATCCTGTAGTCGACAACCACATCATTAAAGTCATAGTCACCTTTGGCTGGCCAGTTATCTTCAAAAGCCAGCGTTCCATAACTTACTTCAGAAGGATAATATGAGTTATATGCTCTTGTTGCGTCTGCGGGGTACATATCCTGATCATTCTGGACACCGTCTCCATCTGCATCTAAAAACGGTGATGCAGGCAGGCAATTGTTAGCCGGGTCAGAGCTATATGTTCCCGGGAAAATAAAATTGTCAGATATTATCCTTCCTGCTCCTCCATCGCCTACAAAACTTACCATTATCTTATAAACACTCGTTGAATTAGCTATTTCAACCGGTATTGGAACAGATAGGTTTTGGATTGTCTGGCTGACAGTGCCGGTTAGTGGCGGTAAAAAATTGTAAGTATAAAATGTTGTAGTAGCACCCTCTTTAGATGGCAATAATGAAGAAGGATCGTACGGAATATAAGAAACAACGATAGCACGACTAAGCGTTGTACCGGTAGTTGAACCCGATAATCTTGTACTGAATGTAATATTCCCGGATCCCATTTTCATCCATGGCGTCTTAATGTATGAAGTGGTAATATCAAGGCTTGGCGTTGTATTGTTATTAACAAGCGAATAAGCTCCTCCCATGACAAGTGTGGCCGTTCTTGCCTGCTGAACCAAATTCCAGCAATTTGCGTTGTATGTGGCAACACTGCTGGTTTCTGCGTCTAATGTAACGGTCGATTGACCTAAAACCACAGTTGAGGATATGACGACTGTGCACAATATCGAAAATAATTTCTTTTTCATTTCCGTATTTTTAATATTTCTACGGCACCTCTGTTTCTTCTGTTATATTTGGTATAAAAGAGAATTCTGCCTTATTGCCAATCACCTTAAGATTGTACACCATTGAGCCATATTTCAGAGTTAGGCTTGTCGTTTCAGACGGGACAATAATTTTTAATTGCAAATCCTGACTCATATTATGAAAAAGACTATAGAGTCTGGTCCCGTCCTGAAGCGATATTGACAAAGTAGATTTAACTGTAACAATTGTTGGCAAACCGGTTATAGTAACTTCAACGCTTTTGGATGTACTCCAGGAAAAAGTATCAGAAACTTTAGCATCTCCCATAGTAATTTTATCGGCGGGCTTAACCGGACCCGGGCTGGGATCAGGAAACTTGACACAAGAAACCAATATCCCGGCGACCAAAAATAAAATAATATAAATCGAATTTTTCATTTTTCGATTCTTATTAAACTTCCTTTTAGCAAAACCACACTATGCTTCTTTCTTGATATCAGCTTTTTATGTGTAATTTCACTCAAAATTGGACTTAAAGATATATAATAATATTTCTAATTCCAAATTTATTTTTGATATTTAATATATTTTTTTATATTTTTGCACTACTAATTGTATGATGACAAACTTAGAAACATTATTCTACTCGTAATTTTTTATGAAAGAATAAATTAGTGAAGGAGGCACTTTAAAATGAAAAATTTAATATATATTATTATCGGGATGACAATATTTATGTCATCCTGTGTAAAATTCCCAAAGTCCCATCCCGGGACAACAACAGATGGGTTAAAGATAGCCGAAAACTTCGATTGGAAAACGATTGAATCTAAAACAGTTTCTTCAACCGGTGTCTTTTCTGTTATAAATCAGGATGGAGATACAATTGCATTAAACCTTCCTGCGGGAGAATATAATTTGTATGTGGGCAAGGGGTCTGTTCTTACTACAGTGGCCTCAAGTGCAAATCTTGACATTTCTACAAAAGCCATTTCGACTCCTTCGACAGGAACAAAAACCAGAGTATATTTCCCTTGTGAGAACAAGTATGCTACTGTAATGTTTGAAGACCTGTTCCCATATTCGGGCGATAAAGACATGAACGATGTTGTATTCGGCCTTAATATTGAGTATGACCTTGATAAAAATGCGAGAGTAGTAGCTATAAATTTCAATATAGAACCAAGAGCTGTTGGCAGCACTCAAACATATATCGGCATTGGCGCAAATTTCACCGGAATGGCTGTTCAGGTTAGCAAGGTTGCAAGGAGCAGCACTGACTATCCTGGCATTTCAAACGACCACTCGGATTTGGCTCCCATTTATAATGTTGATCCCAAAACCGGATATTATAACCCTGTGAATCCAAGTGACCAGTTGAATGCCGATTATAAAGTTGCTCCGTTCACCGGAAATTTCAGGAGTTTCTTTATTAGTCCTCCTACATATACCCCTTTTATAAACGTTTTCGACATTGGAACTTCAACTCTGAGTAAAAAATTCACAGCCAAGGTGTCATTAAATTCTGTAATAGCATATAATTCATTTACTTTTCTCGACGTTTACAA
>JAGDMC010000276.1 GCA_017860395.1 Bacteroidota bacterium
GGTTCTTCTTCAATGGCAACAGTTTGTGCAGGTACGCTTGCGCTCATGGATGCCGGTATTAAGATTAAGAAACCTGTATCAGGAATTGCAATGGGTCTTATCACCAACTCGGACAACAGCAAATTTGCAGTTTTGTCTGACATCCTTGGCGACGAGGACCACCTTGGCGATATGGACTTTAAAGTAACAGGAACAGTTGACGGAATAACCGCTACCCAAATGGATATAAAGGTAGACGGGCTGTCTTATGAAATTCTTGAAAAAGCACTCGAGCAGGCCCGCCAGGGTCGCCTCCATATAATGGGCGAGATGATGAAAACATTAAGCGAGCCTCGTGCCGAGCTGAAACCTCATACACCAAGAATTATTCAGATAACAATTCCGCAGGAATTTATCGGAGCAGTTATTGGTACCGGTGGAAAGGTTATTCAGGAGATTCAGAAGACTACAGGCACTACTATTACTATTACAGAAAAGGACAGTATGGGTATTGTCGATATCTTCGGAGACAATCAGGAGAGCATGACAGCAGCTTTAGACTGGATAAAGGGTATTACAACAGTTCCGGAAGCCGGACAGGTTTATAAAGGTAAAGTTGTATCTATTCTTGAATTTGGAGCTTTTGTTCAGATTCTTCCTGGAAAAGAGGGACTTCTTCATATTTCGGAACTTGACTGGAAAAAAGTTGAAAAAGTTGAAGATGTTGTGAATGTCGGAGATGAAGTTGAGGTTAAACTTTTGGAGATGGATCCTAAAAGCGGCAAGATGAGACTTTCGCGCAAGGCTCTGATAGAGAAACCGGAAGGTTACGTGGAACCCGAAAGAAGACCAAGACCGGAAGGACCAAGAGGAGGTCATTCTTCTCAGGGAAGATCGGGAGAAAGACGTCCGTTCAGAAACTAATCTTTCCCTTATATAATATAGGCTGCCGAAGTTTTTTCGGCAGCTTTTTTTATACAATAAAACGAGCATAGTGAAAGAAAATAGTTAATAAAAAGGATAAAATATAACTACTTTTCTAATTCTGCTTACAGATTGTAAGGTTCTGCATGAAAATATACCGGAAACATTTATAAAAACCCTTGGAATAACAATATTTAACAAATGAATAAGAAATCATAACAATTTTTTGTTTTTCGTTAAAAAGTGTTTAATTTCGATGCGAAAACCTTTAATAAAATTTACTTAATCTATGAAGAAATCAATCTTGATTGTCTTGTCGGTATTGCTTGTCACTATCGGTATGGCTCAGACGAGAGTTACCGGTAAGGTGACCTCTTCCGATGACGGTTCTCCAGTTCCTTACGCTACCATCCAGGTTAAGGGTGTAAGCGGTGTAGGTGCAACTACAGACCTCGATGGGAAATTTATTCTCCCTAATGTTTCGGGTAATGCAACCCTTATTATCAGCTACATTGGCTACAGAACACAAGAGGTGCCTGTTAACGGCCGTGCTATTGTGGATGTAATTATGACAGCTGATGCTACAAACCTCGATGAGGTTATGGTTGTAGCATACGGAACAAGTACAAAAGGAACCTTTACAGGTGCCGCCAGCGTTGTTAAAAGCGATGCGATAAAAGACGTTCCTACTCTCTCTTTTGAAAATGCCATGAATGGAAAGGTTGCCGGTGTGCAAATTTCTGCCAATTCAGGACAGGCAGGTTCTACATCATCAATAAGAGTAAGGGGTATTGGATCTATGAATGCTTCCAACGAACCTCTTTATGTAGTAGATGGTGTTCCTGTTGTTTCAGGTAACGTATCGAATATGGGTAACTATACTTCGAATAACGTTATGAGCACAATTAACCCAAGTGATATTGAATCTGTCACTATTCTGAAAGATGCCGCAGCCTCTTCTCTTTACGGATCAAGAGCAGCAAATGGTGTTATCGTAATAACAACCAAGCGCGGTAAAATGGGAAAAACAAACATCAACTTTAAAGCTTCTGTGGGTATAACCCCATCTTTTGCAACCGATAACTATGAGGCTGCAAGCACAGAACAACAAGTTGAAATGTATTATGAGAACTTCTGGAATGCAGATGTTTATGCTTATGGCAAAACCCCTGCAGTTGCAAGCGCCACAGCTCTTGCTCAGCTAAACAAGAGGTTTAACAAACACGGTTATACATTCACCGCTCCCGATAATACAATACCGTGAAATCCCTGACAATCGGTGGCGACAGAGCCGGATCTTTTTATGATTGGGAAAGCGTTTTACTCAGAACCGCAGTTTATCAGTCCTATGACCTTTCTGTAAGCGGAGCAACTGACGCTTCAAACTATTTCACTTCTATCTCATATACAAAAGATATGGGCCGCAGTGTAATAAATGATTTCGATCGTATCACAGGCAGGGTAAACCTTACTCAAAAAGTAGGCAAATATGTAGATTTCACCACAAATATCAATATTGCAAAAAGTGGCAAATCCGGGTTTAACGATAGCCGTGCAACCGGAAACAACTACTTCCTGCAGTCACGAAATCTGCTATGGGGGCTTTACTGGCCAACAGACTACCTTACAGGAGCAGACTGGACAGCAAGATATGGCAGT
>JAGDMC010000089.1 GCA_017860395.1 Bacteroidota bacterium
GTAGAAGTGTTAGCTACTTCATTTAGATAGTCCACAGGATAATTTTTCCCTTCCAGATATGTTGTTTTATAATTGGTCCGTTGTCCCTCCTGACCAAGCAGAATGTTAATGTTGTTTTGTCCGAACTGTTTTACATAATTCAATGTATTGGTAGTAGTCAGGAGAATATTTGCAGTATATGCATTCTCGCCCAGACCTCTCATTGAGTTTCCCTGTGGCTGCAGGAATGACCAATATCCAAACTCATCAAGAATATATGCATCAACACCCACTCTTGATAGAAGGAAAAGGTCCTTTGTGAAATTTATCTGAAGATATGGGGATAAGAGTGCGCGGTATTGTTTTGCAGTACTTTTGTCACCTAACTTGCTCCTCTGTGCTACCGGATTGTACCCGTTTACTGTCCCAAAGTTCCAGTTTCCATCTGCATTTTTCACTGGAGAAAGTGGCGACATCATTTTTGCCTGTGTAATTGGATCTGAATAAAATCCTCCACCTGCACCCATATTTACAACAGAGTAAGATAAATTTGAATTAAATCCAAATTTTATAACCTTAGAAGGCTGTTGGTCAAAGTTAAATCTAAACGAATATCGATTAAGGTCTTTACCTATCACGATTGCTTTATTGTCTAAATAGTCCAGCGAAACGAAATATTTTGCAGAATTTTCTTCGACACCGCCGCCCAATATTTCAATTGTGTAGTTCTGGATAACGCCATTACGGGTAATTTCTTTCATCCAGTCTGTATTGCTGGTGTTTGTTTCACTCACGTCAATTCCACTGTACCAGCCAAGAAATTCTCTTGCTCCGGCATCTGTATATGGAAGTCCTAGTTCGTATGCATCATTATAGTAGTCAAAATATGATGTTTTTCCTAAAGTCCTGGCATATGTGTGAGCATTCATCAAGGCCTCTTTTGAGAGTTCAAGATATTGATCGCTGTTGACTGACTTGTAGCCTTTTGGATAATTTGGCATTGCCTCGACACCAGCTTTTGCACTAAAATTCACCGAAAATCCTTTTTTACCTCTTTTAGTGGTTATTACTATAACTCCATTAGCCGCTCTTGCTCCATAAATTGAAGTTGCAGTAGCATCCTTTAATACTGTGATGCTCTCGATATCATCTGAACTTATAGAAGAAAGAGCCGAAACTTCCTGGCCTTCCATTGAACGCATACCGTGAGAATCACTTTCTATTGGAACACCATCAATAACATACAGAGGCTGAGTTCCGGAATTAAGAGAGTTCCTGCCACGAATAAATACAGTAGATGGAGCGCCGGGTTGTCCTGAGCCGGTATTCATCTGCAAACCGGGAACAATTCCCTGAAGATTCTTAATTGGATTTGGCTCGAATTTGTTTGAGATGTTCTCTTTGTTTACGCCCGAGGCAGCACCGGTAAATGCTTTCTTTGTTGTTACTCCATAACCGGTAATAACCACCTCTTCAAGAGTAGTTGTTTCTCTTGCAAGCTTAACATCAATAACAGACTGGTTGCCAACCACAATTTCCTGGGAAGCATATCCAATAAATTGGAAAACCAACGTAGCTGCCGGCGGCACATTTTTAATCACGTATTTTCCATCCATGTCTGTTGAGACACCGGTCCGCGTCCCTTTAATAACAGCTGTCACACCAATCATTGGTGTTCCGTCTGAAACATCTATAACTGTACCAGTTACAGTAGAAGTCTGTGCTTCCAGCACATTTCCCGCAAACAACAAAAGTGCCGCAAGAAGTAATCTGACTTTTTTCATTTAGTTTGAATTAGGTTAATAAATAGTTTTAAAAATATATATTGAACTGTTCTAAGAACCAATAGCATAATGAATCCGGTGTAACACATATAAAACAACTTTAAAATGACATGACAATTTTTGTCACAACAAATTTATATGGCTGTTTTTTAAAGAGTGCCCATTTTTGTTTGAGCACTCTTCGCACACTAAACTAAACTATATAGATGTTTTATCGGGGTTAACTACTCCCCTGGTAAAAGACAATTAAGTTAACTTTATCGTTGTAACAACATAATTTGACATAACATTAATTGACATATCAAAGATAAAGTAAAAAAAATTAATTATCCAAATTAATGAATAATTTATTTAGAAAATGTTTAATCCCTTTAATTTCTTCTGCATTAGCACCTTTGAGAGCTTTATCCATTACAGAATCTCCAATTAGCTTAAGCTGCGGAATTAATGAGGTGCCTTTTTCTGTGATAAAAACATTGTATTCCCTCCTGTCGGTTGAGCTTCTCTGCCTCTCTACCAACTTACTTTTTTCCATTAAGTCAAGGATACGGGTAAGATTGGCTCTGTCCTTGTAGAGTTTTTGTGCTAAATCGGTTTGAGTGGGTCCGTTATTGTCTGATAGAAACATTAAAACAGTCCATTGATCGCTGCTGATGTCAAGACCGGATTTTTTGAGCTTTCTGTTAAGTTCTAATTTGAATTTTTGTGCTGTTTTATTAACCAAAAAGTTAATAGAATCGTTCAACATAAAAATATTCATATAATGCAGGCAGATTTAATAGTCCAAATATAAAATTTTTTTTTGAATTTTAATATTGTTGAGAGTTTGTTATATTTGAAAACAGAAAACTCCTGAACAATCAAATCTTTAAGGAAATGAATAAATATTTTAAAAAAGGTTCAAAAATACTACTCTACATTGTATTAGTGTTAGTATTAATTACTTTAGTTATTACTGCAGTTCTGTGGATCAAAAGTCCTGGCAAAGCGGATCCGATCCTTGACTCAAATGGTCAAGTTCTTTCCGGAAGTATCTCTTCAATTGAACAAATTATGCTTGGCGGAGTGGAACAGTATCTTATTGTTCGCGGTGCCGATTCTACTAAACCGGTTATTCTGTTTCTTCATGGGGGCCCGGGTAGCCCGGAATATTCTTTTATGAAAGCAACCAATCCCAATTTAGAGAACGACTTTGTTATGGTTTACTGGGAACAGCGCGGTGCAGGCAAATCGTTCTCAAAGCAAATTCTGAGCGAAAGCATGAATCTGTCACAATTCATTTCTGACACAAAAGAACTGAGTTTAATTCTGGCAAAGCGTTTCAATCAGAAAAAAATATTTTTGATGGGACATTCGTGGGGTTCTCTTCTTGGGATTCTTACAGCCTATCAATATCCTGAACTATATTATGCATATTTTGGAATAGGTCAGGTATGCGACCAATACAGGGGAGAGAGAGTATCTTTCGAATGGGTTAAGGAACAGGCAAAAATACGGAATGACGAGAAAGCAATAAAGAAACTGTCATCAATGACTTTTCCCGATTCGCTTGCAACCAGCGACAAATGGATAAATTTCATTATGTACGAAAGGAATTATGTATCCAGATTTGGTGGCGGAGTTACTCATAAAATGACTAGTATGTGGCCTGTTATTAAAATGATTCTGGATGCAAAAGAGTACACTTTAAGTGAGAAGCTGAATTATATGCCGGCCAGTATGTTTTCACTCGAACATCTTTGGCCTGAAGTAATGAATAAAAACCTAACGAAGGAAATTGACAGTATGCAAATTCCTGTTTATATTTTTCAGGGCAAATTTGATTATCAGACACCTTATATAGTTGCCAAAGACTTTTTTGACCAGCTAAAGGCTCCTGAGAAAGAGTTTTTTACATTTGAAAATTCTGCCCATAGTCCAATAATGGAAGAAAAAGAAAAGTTCAACTCTATTATTATCGGAAAATCTAAAAATATTTTAGAATTTAAGGCTGAATAATATGGAAACACAATTACTTCGAGAAGAGAATCCGTTTCCCGATGACGGTGTTTTAAAGCTGAATTTAGGCAACATATATGATGTCTATGCGGAGTTGGTTTCTAAAATTACCGATGAGCCTCACAGCCTCCAAATGGAATGGAATTACTATAAGGACGGAAAGGCATGGCTTTGCAAAAATACATTCAGGAAGAAAACTGTAATGTGGTTATCTGTATGGAGTGATTGCTTTAAAGTGAGCTTCTTCTTCACAGAAAAAAGTAAATCCGGAATAGAAGAACTAAAAATTGCCCCGACAATAAAGGAGTCGTTCCTGAAAAGTAAAAACATAGGCAAACTCATTCCTTTAGTGATTTCTATTAAAGGAATGAGTCAGATTGATGATGTATTGAAGATTATTGAATTCAAGAAAAGCATCAAATGAAAACGTGGACTACAAAGAGCGGTTATAAAGTAACAAAACTGCTGCCTTTTCGGGGTAATGCATATCTCATTGCAACCGGGACCCATAACATACTGGTTGATACCGGGAGTAAATCTTCATACAATAATCTTTTAAGAAGTTTCACACAGCTTTACTGTGCAAAAATAGACATTCTTATTGTCACCCATGCCCATTATGACCACTGCGACAACACTTCGAAGATTAAAAATCAGGAAGGATGTAAGGTTATTATGAGTAAATATGAGAGTGAATTTGCACAAAAAGGTTATGGTCCGCTTCCAAAAGCGACATTGTTTGTTACCCGGCCCATAGCATATCTTGGGAAACAGCTTGAAAGGAAAGTAGCCCCTTTTACGCCATTTCCTGTCGATGTTCTGGTAGATGAGTATCTGACTCTTAACGACATTGGGTTAAATATCGAAATCATACACACTCCCGGCCACTCTCAGGGTTCAATAAGCGTTATCGTGGATCGCGAAATTGCAATTGTTGGGGATGCAATGTTTGGCGTATTCCCCGGTTCAATCTTTCCTCCTTTTGCCAACGATGTCCCTTTAATGAGAAATAGCTGGAAAAAACTTCTGGATACGGGATGTGTTCTCTTTCTGCCGGGGCACGGCAGCAAAATAAGCAGGGAATTACTTGAAGCAAAACTAAACAGGGATAGATAATTGTTTACCTGATAAGTTTAAAGTTTGTTTTTGAAATAGTTATCAAATCGGCACTATTATCGGTGATGTTTTTATAGTTTACCTGAGTAGGAATTCTTGGTATAAATTCAGTTGAAGAGATTGATTTCAGAATTTTTGCTGTCATCAAATTAGTGGCTCCGCCCTGATTTTTCAGTTCGGATTGAGCGGTAATAAAATCTGTTTCTTTAGCCTCAAAATTTTCAAACTTATCCCCGCTTCCTGTAATTACCGGTTTGTTCATCTGATTTTCAAAATATATGATATCTCCCGTTTTGTCAATTCTGTATTCAACTGACGCTTCAATCATATAACTGTCTACAGTTACAGCATCTCCGTTTTTATTGTAAGATGCAACCCTTTCATCCACAATAGCTTTAGGGATTGTAAAACGAAATATCGCTACTCCGCCATCACCTCTTTCATTAAATTCCCTGAAATCAACAGATGCTTTGTCAAAATCAGTTCCTATCCGTTCTGTTTTTCCCTTTGTGAATGAAGAAATGCTCCATTCACCAAGAAGTTTTGCTGTTACAGCCTGATACTCCTTTGTTCCGGAGGTATGATAGGGATTCCCTTTTTTAGTTTGTGCATTTACACCTATAAAGCAAAATAAGATAAAACCAGCTAACAATAATTTTTTCATAATAATTTGTTTTAATTAATGTATCTGTATATTCTTTTCATTATAAAGGTAAACTGTAAATTTTTCTCACTATCACCAAATGATAAAAACACGACTTTGCAAAACGTCTATTTTTACACTCTAACAATAATTTTAAATTATTAAATGTATTTTTCTTAAATTTAGATTTATTTTAAATCCGTTATGTCATCAATTAAACCAACCCCAGAATGCTGTCCTCCCTTCGACCCTGTGCCATGGGACGACAAGACTTTCGAATGGACAAACAAACCATTCGTAAAAGACAGTGTATTTACAATATTTTATATGCCTTTCGGTTTTGGATCGGCAATTAAAAGGGTAGATAAAAAGGTATCTGCAGCAGGTGCCGTCATGACCGACTGGCTATGCCTGTCGGACCACACTTCTATGTGGAATATGGATATTTATGTCGCCGTAGACAAAGAGGTTCCTGGTGCAGAAAATAAATTTCTCAGCGGTACCTTCTACAGCAAGGTTTATGAAGGAGACTTCAGGGATACAGACAAATGGTGCAAAGATTATATTCAGATTCTTAAATCCAAGGGAATGAATATGGAAAAGATGTATATGTGGTATACAACATGCCCAAAATGCGCAAAAAAATACGGAAAGAATTATGTAGTAATTATCTCACGTATAATTTGACAGCGGGATTAAATCAAAACGGCAACCGGTTTCCCGGTTGCCGTCTCTTTGAACTAACCTAAACTTAACCTATATAAATGCCTCTGCAGGCCGAACCTTCAACTAAGATTCTTA
>JAGDMC010000090.1 GCA_017860395.1 Bacteroidota bacterium
TTCGTTTCCGGTGAAATTACTTGAGGTACTAAAAAAGCATAATGTCACTTATATTTTTTGGGTGCCGTCGATAATGGTGAATATTGCCAATATGGATTTACTGAGCAAGTTTCCATTACCGCAGATTAAAATGGTTTGGTTTGCAGGCGAAGTATTCCCAACAAAACAATTCAACTATTGGAAGGCAAACATGCCGGAAGCCACATTTGTAAATCTTTACGGACCTGTTGAAGCCTCGGTTGACTGCACTTATTACATTGTTGAACGTAAACTGAGAGATGATGAACCGATACCAATCGGATTCCCTTGCAGAAACACTGATATCCTGATACTAAACTCCGATAACCAAATTGTTTCTGAGAACGAAGAGGGAGAACTTTGTATAAGAGGCACATCACTTGCAATGGGATATTACAACAATCCGGAGAAAACCGCTGCAGCATTTGTCCAGAACCCATTAAACAAGTCATATCCCGAAACAATTTACAGGACAGGAGACATTGTTGTTAAAAACGACAGAGGTGAAATGGTTTTCAGAGGAAGAAAGGACAGTCTTATAAAGCATATGGGATACAGGGTTGAGCTAGGTGAAATTGAACATGTTATTGTGAACACCCTGAAATTGGTTGATGCCGGATGTGTTGTTTACAACCGGGACAAGAAAGAAATTACCCTGTTTTACGAATGTAAGAAAGATCTTTCGGTTGCAGAAATGAAAAAATCGATTGGGACAGTTTTTCCAAAATATATGGTTCCCACAGCGTTCCATAAAATGGAAGAACTGCCACGAAACACAAACGGAAAGCTTGATAGGATAACGCTTTATAACCTGGCTAATAATGGATAGAATTTCTAATTATCAGGAAATAAATGATAAGATAAAATTTATAAAAGAAGGGAAGAAAGGTATAATCACAAATTTCTATCCCGATATTGAAATTGTTACCAGTTGGATTAATTCCGGAAATCTGCATTTTTTTCAATATGCAGGAACATTGCTGTTGTTACGCACTAATAAAGATTTTGTGAATTTGTATTTTGTCACGGCTTCATATGATTCTTTACAAAATGCCCTTATTCATTTAAATAACGAAATAAGCGATATTCGTTTTGTGGTCGATCTGGTTGGAAAAATACCAGATATCGGCCTGACATCGGATGTCTTTGTTAAGTCCGGTTTTAGCGAATACGCAAAATTATGCAGAATGAGCAGAAAAGTTTCTGACAAAGACCATTTTGCAATAAATAGCCATATATTACCCGCAAAAATTATACATGCCGGAAATATCCTAGATTTACTTTATACTTATTTCGATCCTGTATCCGAACAATTACCCGGTATCGATGAGGTTAAAAAATGGATAGCCAGCGGAAATATAAGCATATATTTATCAGACAATAAGATTCTTGGATTTGTTATATATATAAATAAAGGGTACTCTTCATATTTAAGATACTGGTTTGTACATCCGGAGCACAGGGATAAAAAAATTGGTTCAGCTTTGCTGAATAAGTATTTCTCTGATGCTAAGGATGCCCGGTTAATGTTTTTTTGGGTTATAATGTCCAACGAAAATGCAGTGTTAAGGTACAAGCACTACGGCTTTCAAATGGAGAATTTTTATGATATTGTTTTGACTAAAAACTTAATTAATAATGAAACAGAAAATAATTGATATTTTAAAGGAAATCCGTCCCGAGTTTGATTTTACCGAAAAGACTGACTTTATTGAACAAGGAATGTTAGACAGTTTTGACATAGTGAGTTTGGTCTCTTCGTTAGATGAGGAATTCGGAATTTCGATTGACGGGCTGGATATTCTTCCTGAGAATTTTTCCAGCATTGAGTCTATCATTGCATTGTTGAAAAAGAATGGAGTAAAATAGTATGAATCTGATATTCCAAAACAAGAAAATAAGCGGGCTGCTTACTGTTTTACCTAAAAACGAAATCAAGTTTGAGGATGAAATGGATAATTATAATTTCACGGTAGCCCAGTCTCTCAAACTAAAGAAAATTATGGGATATGGTTCCCATAGAGTTGTGGAAAGCGGTGTGACTATATCAGATTTGTGTGTATATGGTTTAAATTATCTTTTTGATCAAAAGCTCCTGAAGAAAGAGGACATTGACGCCATTGTTCTTGTGACTCAATCTCCGGATTATATCCTCCCTCCCACCAGCAATGTAATTCAGGGCAAATTGGGGCTTAAAAAGGACATGATATGCCTTGATATCAATCAAGGCTGTGCAGGCTATGAAATCGGCCTTTTTCAGTCGTTTATGCTATTGGATCAACCGGACATAAACAAGGTGGTATTACTAAACGCAGATGTCTTAAGTCAAAAAGTATCAAAAAGGGACAGAAGCAACAACCCATTGATTGGAGATGCGGCTTCTGTTACAATTTTGGAAAAATCCGAAAAGGACCAGACTATTTATGCAAATATTAAAATGGACGGGACCGCATTTGACACGGTAATTATACCTGCAGGAGGTTTTAAAACACCGTCATCACCAGCTACAGCTGAGATGACAGAGGATGCAGAAGGTAATTTCCGTTCTTTGGATCAGCTTTGTGCAAACGGAGATAAAATTTTTAACTTCGTTCAGCGGGAGGTCCCTCCAATGATTGAGTCGCTATTGGAAAAAGCATGTATTACAAAAAATGATGTAGATTATTTTATGTTCCATCAGCCGAATAAGTTTACCTTAACCAAGTTGGCCGATAAGCTACAGGTCCCTCACGAAAAATTACCAAGCAACATTCTTGAGTTTTTTGGAAATTCAAATGGAGTATCGGTTCCTACGTCAATTTCATTCAACCTTGGCGACAGACTCACAAAGGAATCTTTGTTGATTTGCCTGGCCGGGTTTGGAGTAGGACTGACCTGGGCTTCTTTGCTCTTAAGAATGGAGTATCTCTCTTTTAATGAAATAATCTATTTCTAAGAAACCCAGCCTTCATTCTTACATTCTGGATATTACCAGGTTGTACAACTCCTCAACTGTACTTGCGCCTCTTACGTCTGCCCCGATAAGCTCAACATTATAGGTTGAGTTTACCATGGATATTATTGTAAGAACAGCGAGAGAGTCCCACTCTTCCAAATCTTTATATCTGGTAGATGCCTTTATGCTCTTCCTGTCTGCAGATTCAAATTGTTCTGAAAATTTTATAACAAATTCTTCTATTGTATTCATAAATTCCTTTAATTAACTCTTTGTCCTGTTTTGAAATTAAAAACTACTTTGGCCGGGTTCCCGGATACAAGTGAATATGGAGGAACAGATCTGGTGACTACACTTCCTGCTGATATAACCGAATGAGTTCCTATTCTTACTCCAGGCAGTATTGTTACATGCGACCCGGTAACAACATCGTCTTCAATAACAATAGCATCGGCATAGGTCCCCTGTGAGTCAAATGTGGAATTAAGCGATTCATAGTTATGATTGAGCCCTGTAAATACGCAATATTGACCCGTGCCTACATGGTTCCCTATTACTATTTCTCCCAGAATAACCGAGCCTATTCCAATGAGGCAATTATCCCCAATTTTTATATTGCCCATTCCATTATTCAAAACAGAGTTGGCTTCAACGACAGATTTTGCCCCTATCTCAAATTTATTGAATGGATACAGGTCTCTTCTTACACTTGAAGAAATATAAGCTCCCTTGCCTCTTTTAATCATGAAAGGCATGAGAAAATTACGCACCCACCAGCGAGGGCGGGAACGATATGGGTGAACTAAACAAAAATGGACCTTTGCCTTTATTCCCGGATTCTGTTTTAACCAGTTATATATTCTCTCTCTCATTTTAATGATGTTGAATATTAATTTTTCATTCTTTGCGATTTATCCCAGGTTCCATCTCCTCTCTTCTTTTTAAGCAGGTAAAAGAACCCTTTAACCACATTCAGGTTCATAAACAAGAAGTAGTGAGGGATAAAAATAAATTTGTTTTTCAGCTCTTTTCCTTCATAATGTTTTCCCAGTAGGGCAAGGGAGTAAAACAATACCTGCATAAACAGCAGAACAGAGTATAGAATTGATTTATCTGCAATTACTAATGCAATATTTACAGGAAACAGCAGAAATAGTAATACAGGAGTAATTGTCCACCTTAATACTCTGTGTGATATGTACTGAAAAGAAAGAACTCCATATTTAAAGACATTTAAAAGAGGGGCCAGCCTGTATACCGATTGCACCCCACCTGCAGCAATCCGTATTTTTCTCTTTTTCTCTTCCGCCATGTTCAATGTACCTGTCTCAATAGCGTATGCGTTGCTGCAGTAACATATCTTATATCCTTTCATTGCAATTTTCATTGAGAGAATAAAATCGTCCAGCAGGGTATCCTTATCCATTTTCTCAAATAGTTCCCGTCTTATTGCAAACAGTTCCCCGGCTGCTCCAACGGCAGAATACAATCTTGAATCAAGAGATTTTAGAATTGATTCGTATTTCCAGTAAATTCCCTCTCCTCCTGAAGAGGCCGAATCCTTCTCTTTAGATGCAATTCTTTTTTCTCCGGCAACACAACCAGTCTTAACATCCAGGAAAGCATTTACAATCTCCGTAATTGCAAGGCTGTTGAGCATTGTATTTGCATCGGTAAATACAACTATTGGCGACTTAATATAAGGAATGGCCCTGTTCAAAGCGGCTGTTTTACCTTGTCTAGCCGGTTCAAAAAGAACCTGAACTTCATTATATGCAGCAAGTTTTTCGTTTGAAGCGTCTGTTGTCCCGTCTGTAATCCAGACAACCTTAAGTTTTTCCTTCGGGTAGTCCAGAGACCGGGTGTTTAACATTTTATCATCTACTATGTCCTCCTCGTTATATGCTGCTATCAGAAGAGTAACTTCAGGCAAATCGGTAAAAGAAGAAGGGGTTAATGTTTTTTTGACAAAACACTCTTTAATCAAAACCAAAAAATAGAGAAATATCCCGTAACCTAAATAAGTATAGAATACGACGAACAGAAAAAGCCAGAAAATAATTTCAATTGTGTTCATCTTAATTAAATATTTCGTCTATAATTTTTTGCATCTGAATTTTCCAGGAAAGCGAATTAATTATAGAATTTCTTATATCCGAAGGACTTAATTTCAATGATTTTGAGAATGAAACAATGCGGTCAATATCAATTGGAGTTTCATCTGCCGATGCCTTTAAAATATATGGCATATTCTCGAAATCATCGTCAATCTCCGAATATATGAAAGGAATTCCTCTTGCAGCGTATTCCCTGGTTTTTAAAGTTTTTATTTTAGTAATATTTGACCTGTGCCTGGCAAGACTGGCTATCCCAAAATCCGATTGTTCAAACAGACTGTCAAGCTCTTCTCCATATCTGTTGCCAAGAAAATGTATGTAGTTTTCAATATTAAACTGTTTTGACAATTGAATTAATAAATTTAAATCTTCGGGAGCACCATCTCCAACAATAAAAAAATGTACTTCAATGTCTCTTTTCTGTTTGTAATATTCCCCAAGGCCTTTGATAATCCTGTCGAATCCGTGCCAAAAATGAATCTCCGCCACACCTATGAGGTTTAGCCGGTTTTTGATTTCATTCTTTTGCGACTTTAATTTAATGTTGCTGAAATCTATTCCATTTGAGATACATATAGTTTTTACTCCGTGTATAGCCGGATAATCCGTAAAAGTTATTATTCTATCCAGATGGTTCTTAAGCCTGTTTCTGAAAATTCTGTTTAACAAAAAAATCAGCCTGTATTTGAGAGGGCCTCCTTTTACCTCAAAGTCATAAGGATAAGTAGGGAATTCCATCACAACCTTTACATCTGCTTTTCGCAACCTCCTCAGCATTTTCAGGAGATAAGGGTTGACGTTATAGAAGCTCCTTATGTAAACAAACTTTATATTATTCTCAAGTATGTAATCGGTTAATGCTCCGAAACGGAACCACTTTAAAAATTTCGCAGAAAATCCATTGCCATAGTTTTCAATTACCTTATCCCCGCTTATCCTTTTTTGGTAACCGTTTTCATCTATGTCCATATAGCATAACTCCACATCCATTCCACATGCTCTCAATGCATCCACCTGATACAGAATCTTCTTGCTGATTCCGCTATGCAGTGAGAAATCATAAAAGTGGACAAATATAGCCTTCATCAATTATGCGATTTTTGAATTAACGATTTGTTTAATAAGGTCCGATGTCTCGTTGAGTACTCTGTTGCGGTTATAAAGATTTTCAAGTATTGGCCTGTTATGTTTTGCCAGTGTCTCAAAATCGGGAAGAATGCTCATATTTTCTAAATCTGACATTTTATAT
>JAGDMC010000277.1 GCA_017860395.1 Bacteroidota bacterium
TGCATCCTAATCCGATGCCGATTCCTATGATTCCAATATTCTCAATGCTATGGTAGGCAAGTAATTTTTTAAGGTTATGCTGAACTATCGCCAGCATCACTCCGTACACACCTGTAATCACGGATATCGTAACAATAAAATATCCTATTGTAATCATATCTGTTTTTATGAGCAACAGCATCCTCAACATTCCGTAAATCCCTATTTTTATAATCACGCCGGACATTATACCCGAAATATGTGCCGGTGCGGCAGGGTGAGCCAGCGGGAGCCATGTATGAAAAGGGACAAAGCCGGCCTTAATAGCAAACCCAATAAAGAACACAAGGAACAACCCTATTCCTGTAACTGCCGGTTGCGAAGATGTATAGGCAGTAATTGCAAGAAAATCAAAAGACCCGGTTTTTATTTTAACCCACATGAATGCAAGTGTGAGAAAAAGTATGCAAACATGGGATTGTATGAGAAAGTTAATCCCTGCTTTAAGCGTATCTGTTTTATGGTGCTCAAAAATAATGACGATAAAAGAGCTTAGTGCCATAACCTCCCATATCACAAGCAAGGCAAATCCGTTCTGAATTATGCAAATATCTATAAGGGCTGTGTAGACAAGAATAAATGCGATTGCGTGAAGTGCAATGTTGGAGCTCTGATTTTTGTACTTTTTAAGGTATTGAAAACCATACCATGCCCCGGTGAGAAATGTAAAGCTGATAATGAGCATGAACCAGGCAGAGAGGTAATCTATCCTGATAGGAATTTCTCCTGTTATCCAGGAACCGGGATAAAAATATTCGGCTCCTCCATTGACAAAAACCGTCAGTGCAACAATTGAACTTATGACAACCTGTATGGAGATTACGCCTAGAGTTAGTATTCCCCTGCCTTTTGTTTTTAAAAAAGGGAAACTGAAGATTGCTGCGATTGCCAGCAAATTATAAATTTCGACAAATAGCTTTTCCATTAGGTTCTGCATTCAAAGTTACGGGTTAATACTAAATAATCAAAAACATAAATACCTTGAAAATGAATATTTCTTATATTTGAGTAACCAAAATCATTAGATATGTCTGATATTTTGAATTCAACCGACGACATTACCCGGAGCCGGGAAATGTATAAGCTGCTTGCAGAAAATATTCAGGATGTAATTTGGATTTTTAATGTAAGCCTCGAAAAATTAACCTACATAAGTCCGTCAATCTTGCGTCTCAGGGGATTTAGCGTGGAAGAGGCATCAAAAGAAAATTTTTTAGACAGTCTTAGTTCTGAGTCCGCAACAATAGTTTCTGAATTACTCAAGGAGAGGCTCGCAGAATTTTTAAAAGACCCCTCCAAACATCAGTATTTTATCAACGAACTTCAGCAAAAATGCAAAGACGGAAGTCTGGTATGGATTGAAGCGACTACTCAATTTCAGACGGCTGCCAACGGAGACATTGAAATACTTGGCGTTTCCCGTAGAATTCAGAAAAGGAAAGAGGCCGAATATGAGTTTAAGAATGAAAAGGAAAGAGGCCGAATATGAGTTTAAGAATAAAAGCGAAGAACTTGAGAGGTTCTTTTCACTGGCTCTGGATTTGTTATGCATTGCAGATACCGACGGCTATTTTCATAAGCTCAACAAAGCATGGGAAAATACCCTTGGATATAATCTGGAAGATATAAGTAATGCCCGCTTTCTAGATTTTGTACACCCGGATGATGTTGAAAAGACGATGGATGCGATGTCACGTCTCTCTTCCGGGGGGCAGGTGTTGAATTTTGAAAACCGATACAGGGCAAAAGACGGCACATATAAATGGATAGAATGGAAATCCATTCCTTATGGCGAAAATTTGGTATATGCTGCCGCAAGAGATATTACAGAAAGGAAAGAAAATGAGCTTAAACTTTCTGAACTCTCGCTGGAACTTCAACAACTCATAAAAGACAAGGACCGGTTTATCTCAATTCTGGCACACGACCTGAGAAACCCTTTCAATAGTTTGCTCGGGTTGTCAAATCTTCTTGTCAGCGAACGCAATCAAATGGACGAAGAGGAGGTTGGAAATTGCATACAAACTATAAATCAGGTATCTCTGCAAACATACAATTTACTGGAAGACCTGCTTATGTGGTATAGATCTCAGGCGGGGAGACTTCCTTTCGAACCCAAAGTTTTTTATGTGGGGGATGTTTGTCGCGAAGTTATGGACAATCTTAAAATAATTGCAGCGGCAAAATCTATAACAATTGAGTGCAAAAAGCCGGAAAAAGCAGCTCTCTTTGCCGATGTAAATATGTTTAAAACAGTAGTCAGGAACTTAATAACCAACTCTATTAAGTTCACTCCCGAGAAAGGGAAAATAGGGATTGATTTTTCCATCGATAAGGGATATGCAACAATAACTGTTTCTGATAACGGGATAGGCATGGACGAAAATCAACTTGCAAAAATCTGGGATTTCAACAATAACGCCGGCCTTGGGCTTGTGCTGTGCAAGGAGTTTACTCAAAAAAACGGCGGAACAATCAATGTAAAAAGCGAGTTGGGCAAAGGCAGCCGATTCTCGTTTACAGTACCGGTTCCGGATATGTAAATTACTAAATTAAATTAGTTTTACTTCAAAAACACAAAGAAAACCGCCATTATAAGACAGGCAAAAGCGGCAAAATGGTTCCATTGCAATACTTCGCCTTTAAAGAGTATTGTAGTAAAAACAACAAATACTACCAGTGTAATTACTTCCTGAATAACCTTTAGCTGCATTAATGTAAAAGCACCGCCATTACCAATATACCCTATCCTGTTTGCCGGTACCTGGAATGAATATTCAACCAGGGCAATCATCCACGAAAACAGGACTACTCCATATAACGGCCAGTTACCAATCATTCCATTTTGTTGAAGCTTTAGATGACCATACCACGCTATTGTCATAAAAATGTTGGCTACAACTAATAGTAAAATCGTATAAATTCCTTGCATTTTCTTAAAAGGTTAAAACGGCGGCAAATGTACGGAAAAGTTATATCTTTGTTTTCAAAATTTTCAAAACATGAAGTACTTAAAGATTATGCTATTTGCAACTGCAATGGGGCTCTTTGCGGGCTCTTGCCAAAACGGGACAAAAGCGCCGGAAGAAAAATTCAAGTATCTGGCCGATGAATTTGCCGACATCAAAGTTATCCGTTATCAGATACCCGGCTGGGATTCACTCACTGTTGAACAAAAGGGGTATATTTATCATTTGAGCGAAGCCGCTAAATGCGGAAGAGATATTTACTGGGACCAGAACTTCAAATATGGTCTTAAGATTCGTAAAGTTCTGGAAACAATTTTCGAAAAGTATCAGGGTGAAAAGGAGAGCGAAGATTATAAAAACTTCGTTGTATATGCCAAGCGTGTTTTCTTTAGCAATGGCATCCATCACCATTATGCCGAGGATAAGTTTATCCCCGGTTGCAGCATCGACTTTTTCAAAAAGCTGATGGTAGAGAGCGGGCAAGAAGGACTTACTGCAGAGATTCTGCCAATCCTTTTCGACCCGGCAATTTATCCGCAGAGGAAAAACACAACCGGCAAGGGTGACCTGCTTC
>JAGDMC010000091.1 GCA_017860395.1 Bacteroidota bacterium
ATATCCAAATCAGAATTTGAAGGTTTCCGTAAACTATATTCACCATATAACTCTATAGCATCTCTGTATCTCTGGGAGGTGTGATTTTTTCCCCAGGGGAAAAAAGGTTGCACCTAGGTGACTCATGAGTGGCCTCGAAGAATCTAAAATTGTTTGTAGATGAGCCAGAAGGACATCAGGCAAACAGCAACGGCAATAGAGTAATTAATGAATCTGGCACCCCATTTTATGGCAACTTTTGATGCAACTAATGCACCTGCAACATTTCCTACTGCATAAATGAGAGCAACTGTCCAGTTTACCTGTCCGTGCAGAATGAAAATTGTAAGGGCAAGCGGCGTGTACATTAAGACTGCGAATTGTTTTATGCCATTTGAGCGGAGAATGTCCAGTCCAAGCATATAGAAGGATCCGAAAATTATCAGAATACCAACTCCGGCGTGGGTAAACCCGCCATAAATCCCTACGAAAACAAATACTATAAATTCGAGAACCCCAAACTTTGCGTTCCATCCCCTGTCAACTGCACGCTTAAGCCTGGTTCCTCCATTCTGATTGTAAATAAGCAGGAAGGCCATTATGGGAAGCATAATGCCCATAACTATTTCCATAACCGAAGGGTTGAGAATGGCCGCAAATTCCGCCCCAAAAATTGAGCCTATTGCAACAGGAATTCCAACCTTAAAACCAAGTTTATAGTCAAGATAACCCTGCTCTTTAAAAATATGAGAGGATACTGCAAACTGAGCAAGTACGCCCACCCGGGCAGTGCCATTGGCTACATTTATTGGCATGCCCATTGCCATGAAGAGGGCATAGGAGAGAGCCGTTGCCATGCCGGCAAGAGTGTTTACAAACCCGACGAAATCGGATATTGCGCTAAACATCTTTCAGATATTAAATTTTCCGGCTAATAATTAATGGCGGCAAATGTAGCAAGTAATTATTCATTAAAACAACTTCTTTGATGCCATTTTGTCCTGTTTGTCCCTTTGGCAAAAATTTTGTTAGTACTTTTGCAGACTTAAAGCGAATAATAATAAATTGACATATAGCAATGAAAGATCACAAGAAAGAAAAGCACGACAACATAACGGAAGAGATTAAAAGCGAAGGGGAAGTTGCGGGTGCCGATACAGAACAGACCAATGCCACAGCGAGTGAAAAGGATCACGAAGGAGAGAAGGGACACGATAAGCATAAGCATAAAGAAGAAAATGCCGAGAAAATCTGCAATGAAAAACTGGCAGTTGTAAATGATAAGTACATCCGTCTTGTGGCAGAGTTTGACAATTATCGCCGCAGGACAGCAAAAGAGCGCCTGGATCTTGTATTAACGGCTTCTGAAGAGACAATTAAAGGAATTTTGCCGGTTCTCGACGATTTTGAAAGAGCTCTTGAAATGTTTCGCAATGCAGAAGGTGACAACTCTGTTGCAATTGAAGGAACAGAGCTCATTTATAATAAATTATTCTCATATCTATCTTCAAAAGGACTAAAAATTATTGAAGCAAAGGGAATGGAACTCGATACAGATTTCCACGAAGCGATTGCTCAGCTTCCTGCTCCGGACAAGAAAATGAAAAACAAAATTATTGAGGTGGTTCAGCAGGGATACACATTAAACGCAAAGGTTATCCGTTTTGCAAAAGTAGTTGTAGGCATTTAATATCTAAACAATGACTAAAAGAGATTATTACGAGGTACTTGGGGTTGCAAAAGGTGCGCCTGCAGATGAAATAAAGAAGGCATACCGGAAGCTTGCTTTAAAGTACCATCCAGATAAAAATCCGGGAAATAAAGAATCCGAAGAGAAGTTCAAAGAGGCCGCCGAAGCATATGACGTGCTCAGCAATCCGGACAAAAAGGCAAAATACGATCAGTTTGGCCACTCAGGTGTGAACGGGGCAGCAGGAGGCGGATTCAGTGGTGGCGGATTCTCAATGGACGATATTTTCAGCCAGTTTGGCGACATATTTGGCGGACACTTTGGTGGTTTCGGCGGATTTGGCGGCGGCGGAAGCAGGGGAGGCAGAAGGGTGAACAGAGGTTCCGACATCCGCATAAGAGTTAAACTGGACCTTAAAGAGATTGCTCACGGAGCCGAAAAAAAGATAAAAATAAACAAACAGATACCTTGCAAAGATTGTAACGGAAGAGGAGCAAAGTCGGAGGCTGACATAAGAACCTGCGAAACATGCCGTGGAACAGGTCAGGTTACCAGAGTTACTCAAACAATCCTTGGCGCAATGCAAACGGCATCAACTTGCAACACATGCGGAGGAGAAGGTAAGATAGTCACCAAACCTTGCAGCAGATGCGGAGGAGACGGACTGGTTAAGGAGACGGAGGAAATCTCTTTCAAAATACCTCCCGGAGTTGCTCAGGGAATGCAACTCACTGTCCAGGGAAAGGGTAACGCTGCCCGCCGGGGAGGCGTAAACGGCGATTTGCTCGTGGTCATTGAGGAGGAGGAGCACCAGGAACTTCAAAGGGACGGAAACGATTTGATATACACATTGTTCATATCCATGCCAGATGCAATTCTGGGAGGAGATGCAGAAATCCCGCATATTGACGGAAAGCTGAGGATAAAGATTGAACCTGGCACACAATCCGGAAAAATAGTCCGGCTTCGCGCCAAGGGGCTCCCGGATGTAAATGGTTACGGACATGGCGATCTGCTGGTTTACATTCAGATATGGACCCCAAAGAAACTGGACAAACTTGAGAGGGAACAATTTGAAAAACTGAGAAATTCAGAGAACTTTAAACCAAACCCATCCAAGGAGGACAGAAACTTCTTCGACAGAATGAAGAAGATTTTTTCATAAATAATTACACTTTGAAATAGACGCTTATGGCGATTAAATATTCAAGAAAAGTGGCGATTCTCACAATCGCCATTTTTTCAATTCTAAGTGGCGGAACGCTTTCTGCACAACAAAATCAGACTTATAGATTACCGCTTAATCTTCCCCCTTCACTTTCCGGAAATTACGGAGAATTAAGGGCAACTCACTTCCACGGAGGACTTGATTTTCGCGTAGGCGGAGTTGTTGGGGCACCAGTGTATGCCGTTAAAGACGGTTTTGTGTCCAGGATATCTGTATCTCCTTCGGGGTATGGCCAGGCGATATATATAAAGCATCCGGACGGAAAAACCACTGTTTACGGTCACCTTTTGGAATTTTCTCCCAAAATAGAAAAAATGGTGAGAGAGAAACAGTATGAAAAAGAAAGTTTTTCAGTTACAATTACTCCGGACTCTACACAAATTCCGGTTAAAAGAGGTGAACTTATTGCAAGAGCCGGAAATACCGGAAGTTCGGGCGGGCCGCACCTGCATTTTGAAATAAGAGAAACAAATTCAGAGATACCGCTCGATCCTGCGAAAGCAGGGAACTTCAATATTGCAGATGCAATAGCACCCGCAATAGAAAGGATATCAGTATACGGCATTGCCAACCCAACAACACTGCCCGCCCGCACCTTCATAAAAAGTTTTTCTACTCCGGAACCCGCACCGCTTCCTGTTCCCGATACTTTCTATGTTGCAGTATCAGGAGTAGACAGGATGAACGGATCCGGAGCCCGATTTGCTGTTGCTAAATTCAGCTACTTTATGGACAATGAGGAGATATTCAGATTTACTGCCGAGGCAATTCCTTTCGATAAAGGGAGATATATCAACTCAATTCTCGAATACCAGCAAAAGTCATTATTCAACCGCCCGATGGTAAAAAGCTGGGTTGAACCCGGAACCGGACTTAAATCCCTCATCAGCTCTAAAAATGAAGGGCTCTTTATACTTAAAGACAACGATGTACACATTGTGCGAATTGAACTTTCCGACCATTCCGGGAACAAATCCACAAAAAGTTTCAAGGTTAAAAGAGACATTTCCCTCAAGCCTTTGGCACCCGATTCAACCTCAATTAAAAAAGGCCGGCTGATGCCATGGTATCTGCCTAATACATACGAATCAGGCAGCTTGCGTATTGACATTCCGGTCGGAGGATTGTGCAGCAATATTCTCTTTACTGCAGACAGCATTAAAAGCAATGGGAGCATAATCTGGAGAATTCACAACAACTCAGTTCCGCTTAACGCCGGGGCAAAAATTGCCATTAAGGCCAATGTTCCGGATATTCTCAGAAGCAAAGCCTTAATTGCGTTTGTGAGCGATAACGGGAATGTTTCTTCCAGGGGAGGAGAGTGGAAAGGTGACAGAATTGAAACAACTCTCGGTGAGTTCGGGAGATATACAATTGCATACGATACTATGGCTCCTAAAGTTGTCCTTAATTTGAAAGAAAAGCAGAATCTTACGGCAAGGAAAAACATCAGAATTACTATATTTGACGACCTTTCCGGAATTGCTTCGTACAGAGCGGAGATTGACGGAAAATGGGTACTGGCATCATACGATCCAAAAAGCAGAGGGCTCACTATCGACCTTGATCCATTAAAAATTGTGAAAGGAAAGAGCCACCAGCTTAGCATTACTGTATCCGACGGGAGAGGAAACAAGACAAACATAACCAGAAGCTTTATATGGTAAAAATTATCGGACTTATGTCGGGAACATCGCTTGACGGACTCGATATCTGCTACACTCAGTTTGATTTGGAAAATGGCAAATGGATTTATAAAATAATCAAAGCCGATTCTGTGGAGTATCCTGCAGATTTAAAGGAGAAACTTGCAACAGCACAGAATATGTCGGCACTTGACTATGCTCTTCTGAATTCTGACTACGGACTGTATCTTGGACAAAAGGTGAAGGAATTTATTGCCAAATATGATGCAAAGCCAGATTATATTGCCTCACACGGACATACAATATTTCATCAGCCATCAAAACGCCTCACAACTCAAATAGGTTCCGGAGCAGGAATAGCTGCGGAAAGCGGTGTGGACACAATTTGCGATTTTCGCACGGTGGACGTTGCTCTTGGGGGACAGGGCGCACCTCTTGTACCTGTAGGAGACAGAAATCTGTTTGCAGAATATGCATATTGCCTTAATCTTGGCGGATTTTCCAACATTTCTTCGGAAGACGAAGGAGGAAAGAGAATGGCCTACGATATATCACCTGTGAATTATGTTTTGAACCATTATACACGCCAGATAGGGCTGGAGTATGACAGAGACGGGGAAATGGCAAGAGCAGGGGAGATTAATTTAGAGCTGCTTCAGAAGCTGAACAACCTTGAGTTCTACAATCAAAAAGGGCCAAAATCTCTTGGCCGTGAATGGGTGGAAGATATTGTTATTCCTTTGATAGATTCGTTTGGCCTTTCAATTAACGATAAACTTGCAACATTCTGCGAACACAACGCAATACAAATATCACGTCACATAAAAGGGGGAAAGGTTCTGCTTACCGGAGGCGGAGCATTCAATAAATACCTTGTTGAACGGATGAGGATAAATGCACTGCAGTGCGAATATTTTGTTCCGGATGCACAAACTGTCAATTTCAAAGAAGCACTCATTTTTGCATTTCTGGGTGCGCTTTTTGTACATGATATTCCCAATTGCCTGAGCTCTGTTACAGGTGCCAGATATGATAATATTGGAGGGGCTTTGTATAAATCGGGATTAAAGAAATAATTATTTTTGGTAACTAAAAAAAAATCCCTATTTTTGCAGTCCCAAATTTAATATGCAACCGCTTATACGAACCTGGGTGTCTGTAATGTTGCGCAAATACTAAAGGAATAATGGATTTAATTAAAATTGCAGAGCAGGCATTTGCCGGTGAGGTAAAGGTTCTTCCAAGCTTTAAAGCTGGTGATACCATTACAGTTACCTATAAAATTAAGGAGGAGACAAAAGAGCGTCTTCAGAATTACCGCGGAGTTGTTATTCAAAGAAGAGGTTCCGGTTCTACTGAGACATTTACAGTTCGCAAGATCTCCAATGGAGTGGGCGTAGAGAGGATTTTCCCTATTACATCTCCATTCATCGACTCAATTGAGGTTAACAAACGCGGTAAAGTACGCCGTGCAAGAATTTTCTATCTGAGGGAACTTACAGGTAAGAAAGCTCGTATAAAAGAGAGAAAATACAGCGCTATCGCAAAGGATATTGTAGGTAAATAAACCCTAAAATTTTGGCCCCGTAGCTCAACTGAATAGAGTTTCTGACTACGGATCAGGCGGTTACAGGTTTGAATCCTGTCGGGGTCACTACCAATTAAAGAGAAGGCAATCGAGAAATCGAATGCTTTCTCTTTTTTTATGGTATGAATTATGTAATCTTTTATAAGAATTGTATAACATTTTTTTTAAATCGGCATGTAGCTTTGCTCATAATATTTAATAAAATAATATCGTGAAAAAAATAATTCTATTAGCAGTCATTTTAACCGGAGGCTTTCTGAGTCAGACAGCAAATGCTCAGGTTACATTCAGAGTAAATATAAGCAGTCAGCCAATATGGGGCCCATCGGGTTATGACCATGTTGAATATTATTATCTGCCGGAAATTGAGGCGTATTATTATGTCCCAACCCGCCAGTATATTTATCTGTATAACGGACGTTGGATTACAAGATCATATTTGCCACAGCGTTACAGGGACTTTGACCTGTATAACACCAGAAAAATTGTTGTAAATGACAGAAAACCGTACATGCGTCATAACGAATACAAGTCAAAATACTCCAATTACAGAGATCATCAGAACCAACAGTCAATCAGGGATAGTCGTGATTCAAGGTATTACCAGAACAGACAACATCCTGAGTACAATAACTGGAAAATGAATCAGAGAAATCAGAAACACAACAAACAAAGAGAACATCAAAAAAGTAGGGGAAATAAATAATAATATTAGTTGAAGATTCGGCCTGCAGAGGCATTTTTATAGGTTAAGTTTAGGTTAGTTCAAAGAAACGGCAACCGGGAAACCGGTTGCCGTTTTGATTTAATCCCTTTGTTAAATTATACGTGAAA
>JAGDMC010000010.1 GCA_017860395.1 Bacteroidota bacterium
AAAGCGCATAGTTGTAATCCGGAACTTCAGTTTGAGAATATTTTTGGCTTAGGGACTTTGAGTCCTTTCGACTTTTTTGCTTTTGATTAAAAATTCCTGAAATATTCTGTGGAAAAGCATCATGCTTATTGCCAACAGATAATTGTTTATCAGTTTCCTTATCATCAGGTTTCTGCACTAGTGCAAAGAAAAGTCCTTCACCCTTAACAAATCCGGGCAATAATCTTAATGAGCATTTGTCAGAAAATATAATGCCCGCCTTCTCCGCATCCTCTTTTGAAAAGCGTAGTGACTGATTATTTTGAAAATTTTCCGTAATATTCCTCCTGTTTGTGTTAAAATGGCAATCTCCAAATAAATCAACGGGCTCTGCTTTGAAGTTGTCAATGAGCCACTCGATATTATTCTCATCTTCGTAACGGTTCATTGTACAAGTTGAATAGGCCAAAAGGCCTCCCGGAGATAAAGAGTCCCAAATATCGGATAAAATTCTTCTTTGCCGGGAAGCTGATAATTTCACTGCTTCTTCCGACCACTCAAGTATTGCATCCGGGTCCTTGCGAAACATTCCCTCTCCTGAACATGGCGCATCTACCAGAATAAAATCAAAAAGATATCCTCTCCGGGGGAACTCAGCGGCATCAAGCGACGTAACATCAATATCGGGATAGCCCCATTTAATAATGTTTTCCCGCAACGCTCCTACTCTTGTGCGGATTACTTCATTTACTGTAAGTTTTGAGCCTTTTGGCATGATGGACGCCAGATGGGTAGATTTTCCACCTGGTGCCGCGCACAGGTCAAGTAGTTTTATTGAACTGTGTAGTGTTCCGGCTACCGGTGAAAATTGCTGAGCAGATTTTGATGCTGGTAGTTCCCGGAGAAAAGGTTCGAGCAGAGACAAAATCATTGAACTGGGTTCCTGAACATAGTATGCCCCGGCATGAAGTGCCGGATCAAGAGTAAATACAGGTCTTTCCGAAAGATATAACCCGTCTTTGCACCAGGGAACCGGGTTTCCTGAAAGCGATTTTGAAAGATGTGAGTCAACAACACCGTCTCTCGCCCATTTTCGCGGATTTGTCCGGACAGAAAGTTCGGGTTCGCAGGAGAGTATTGCAGATATAACAACACTGGCATTATCACTGCCAATCGCTTCCTGCAGATACTCTTTGAATTTTTCCGGCAAAATCATTTTTGTAGGCATATTTCAATCCCTCGAATTATTTGCACTTACTTATTTCCGCTCACCGGAATAATAATTTGCACCCCAGAGATCGTATCTTTTGTACTGATCCTGAAGTTTTTCACGGAATTTAACAATGTTCCTGCTCTCACGCGGAGACCAGTAAACTTCTGATATAGCAGAGAGACGAGGGAAAATTCCATATTCTACCTGCTCTTTATTGGCAAAGTATTCTGTCCACATACAACCCTGTCCGCCAAGTACATTTGCAGCAGCCTCTTCAGGAAATCCGTCAGGTATCGGTTCAAAAAGATAAACAGAATCAAGGGTAGTCAGCCAACTTTTATGAGCAAGATTTGTCTCACCCTCTCTTTGCGCAATATTAAAATAGCTATTGACCATTGGGGTCATAATAGCCTTGTGTCCCATTTTTGCAGCCTTAAGCCCACCCTTTGCGTTTCTCCAGCTCATTACAATTGAGCCGGGAACCAAACCGTCGTCAATCATCTCGTCCCATCCTACTATTTTTCTGCCGCGGGCAGTAACCACTTCGGATATTCTCTCAACAAAATACTTTTGCAACTCATTTTCATCCTTCAATCCTTTGCTGCGCATATATTCCTGAGTAGATACCGATTCTTTCCACCATCTTTTCGCACATTCGTCTGCGCCAATATGGATGTACGGGCCCGGAAAGATATCCATAAGCTCGTTAAAAACATCGGCAAGAAAAACGAATACTTCATCCGAAGGAGCAAGTACATTGTTCTGACGATTATATATTCCCCATGTGATTGCAGGTTTTTTAGGAATATCCGGAGTTGTACTGAACTGGGGATAACTCGCAATTATTGCCATTGAATGGCCGGGAACATCAATCTCCGGTACTATTGTTATTTGCCTTTCGGCAGCATATTTTACTATATCCTTCAATTGTTCAACAGTATAAAACCCGCCGTACCTTGTAGAATCCACACCTGTACCGGGAAAAATACCAATAATAGTTCCGTCTCTCCAGGAACCGATAGAGTTAAGCTTTGGATATTTTTTACTTTCAATTCTCCAGGCCTGATCGTCTGTAAGATGAAGGTGAAAGTAATTCATCTTGTGAAGAGCGAGATAATCTATGTATTGTTTTATGTAATCTACAGAAAAAATATGCCTTACAACATCCAGATGCATTCCTCTGTACTCAAACCTGGGATAGTCATAAATATCAACTGCCGGAACGGTAATAGCAGATATCACTGTTTTATTTATATCAGAATCCGGCCTGACTCCTGTTTCAACAGGCAAAAGCTGAATAAGAGACTGAACTGCATAAAACAGCCCCTGTACATCCGCACCAATTAGTTTAATACTGCCATTTTCTGCAGAAAGGAAATAGGTTCCCTGCTTAGGTTTTACGATTAGAGCAGAAAAGTCATATTGTTTTCCGGGTTGCTTGTCTGCCTCAATGAACGCTTTTTTAACACCCTCCCTATCAATTGAAAGACTTATAACTGAAGAGGCTTTTTTTGCGGATTTTGCAACTTTCAGGCTAAACCCATAATACTTTTTAAGATAGCTGTTAAGAAACCGGACTGACTCATCACACTCGCCCGAAGCAAGCAATAAAACGCTGTTTTTGTCAATGGCCACCGGAGATGAATTTTTAACTCCTTCTTTGAGCAACACCGGTTCCGGTATTACAGAGATTTTTTTGTCCATAATCTTTTCTGAATCAAATGCAAAAATGAACGAAGCAGCGAAAATAGCTGCCACGGCCAAAAACGGCTTTAGTAAGTTTTTCATTATAGTTTATTTAAAGCAGAATTTCGAAGTCTACGCCAAAGGGGAACCGCCCATACCCTTCTCCAGCTCATCGGTAATCTTGTCAACGGCCTCCTGAAGTTTCCCTCCCAGCATCATTTTAAACATTCCGGAAAGTTCTGCATTCAACTCAAGATTAAACGAACTCTCCATAGGAGATATTGGCTCAATTCTCATGATGAAATTAAACGGAAACGGACTCCTTCCATATTGCTCATATCTGATAAGCGAAAATGGAATTCTCTCTGCCACCTTTATACCAAGGTCAAATCCCTGAACGTTGCCGGATAATGTATCGCTTGTAGAAACTATATTTGCCTTTTTACCAATATCTTCCGGAAGACTTTTTGTGAAATTTGTAAGGTCAGAAAAAATAGCAAAAATCTGACTTGCAGGTTGCTGTATCCTTACAGTTCTGCCCTTTGCCTGTGTATTAGCCATTTAAATCTACAGATTTTGCCCCCACGCTTCCGGATGGAACCTCCACTCGCGAAGAAGTGCTATTTCTTTTTCTCTGATATAATTACAATTCAATGCCTCGTCTATGAGAGTGTCGTAATTTGTGAGAGTGCGCAGTTCGCAGTTGCCGTATTCAAATGACCGTCTTGCTTTGTCAAAATTGTACGAGAAGATTGCCACCATTCCAAGAACATGTGCACCTTCGTTTTGCAAAGCATCAACTGCAGACAAAGAACTTGCTCCTGTAGAGATGAGATCTTCAACAACTACCACCGATGCACCGGCAGGCAAATCTCCTTCGACCTGAGCTCCGGTACCATGGTCCTTTGGTTTAGGACGGACATACACAAATGGCTTTCCAAGTGCCTCAGCAACAAGTACACCCCAGGCAATGGCCCCGGTTGCAACTCCTGCTATCACATCCACGTTTTTATAGTTCTGTTCAATGATTTTTGCAAGGTTTTTAAAAATAATTTCCCTTGCTTTTGGGTAAGATAATATCTTCCTATTATCACAATAAATCGGTGATTTCCAACCTGATGCCCATGTAAACGGTTTATCTGTATTAAGCCTAACGGCTTTAATTTCCAAGAGTTGTCTGGCAACTATTTTTTCAATTGACTCCATAATAAAGTATCTTTGTACAAAGATAGTAAAATCATCCTATTTTTTAATGCACAGTATATACTTCAACAACCGCCGTCTTGCAGTCTGCTCAAACAATGAGGAGGCACTAAGCGAACCAGACGCAGTCCTTTATAGCCCCGGCTCCTTTCCGGAACTTGCAAATCTGCCGGAACTTTTCGACAACTCGCCACAAATAACCAAGCTTTATATTCCTTGCGAAAGCGAAGAGGATTCCTTTAAGCAGTTATGCACTCAACTCACGCCAATTACTGCCGGCGGAGGAGTTGTAAAGAACAAAAATGGAGAGTATTTGCTTATTTTCAGGCATGGTACATGGGACCTTCCAAAAGGCAAACAAGAGCCTGATGAAGATATTAAAACAACTGCCGTTCGTGAAGTTGAAGAGGAGTGCGGAATACACGACCTTGAGATTAACGGGCACATTTGCGACACCTTTCACACATATCACAGGGATGGACTTTTTTACCTGAAATGTACCCGTTGGTTTAATATGAATTACCTTGGAAACGGTACTCATACCGCTCCTCAACAGGAAGAGGAAATAGAAAAGGCTATCTGGGTAAACAAGTGCGATTTGCCAAAGTACCTGACAAATACATATCCATCAATAATAGAAGTACTTGCGAAAATAGGAATCAGCAATGCTAATTCTCAAATCGCTTAATATTTCATTTTAGGACTTACCTCATATCATTCACTTCGAGCCCTTTTAAACGGGAGGCGGGAAATTGAAAATATTCCTTAGGACGGACAGAATTTTGTTTTTCGAATCTGGTAATATTTATTATGTATGACGTGCCGTCTTTGGCCAGATATTTAATCATTCTTGGTATATAGGTATTTTTCTCAATTCCCACAGAAATAGATTTATATGCCAGTCTTTTATTTAAAGGAGTAAGATCTACAACCCATATTTGTTTTCCGCTGCGTGAACCCGAGAAGACCCGGAAAGGATATTCATAGCCCTTGTTCAGAGATGTGAGAAAGCCAAGGGGGTTTTCAACAATATCAGTTGCAGTTGCGTCATTTGGAACTATCACCAGCTCTTTCGAAGAGATGTTAAGTATCCATTTGGTGTAACCGTCGCAATAAAGCTCAAGTTCCGGATTCGTGAGTTTATATGAGTTCCCCTGCGCCTGAACAACTCCCTTGTAGAGAGGAATATCTCCCCGTGAAGATGAATTATTTTTGCCGGCAGGCTTATCCTGAATAAGTTCAAAATCCATTTCAACTGCCGGCATTGTCTTTATCGTCTCAGTTAAAAATCTGACAATGTCGGAAGTCTTTGGATTTTGCGCACAGAGTTCCGCACAGGGGCAAAACAGAGTTATAGCAGATAAAATAAATGCAAAAACAATGTTCAATTCCCCAAAACCATTTTTTTTCATAGGACTGCAAATAATTCAGGATTATTCCAGTGAAGCAAGAATCCTGTCAAGAGAATGGAAGTCGGTTATCAAAACCTGTCTTGCCTTACTCCCTTCGGAAGGGCCCACTATCCCTGCAGCTTCAAGCTGATCCATTATTCTTCCGGCTCTGTTGTAGCCAAGGTTCATTCTTCGCTGAATGAGAGAAGTTGACCCCTGCTGATACTGAACAACAAGTTTGGCCGCTTCATCGAAAAGCTTATCCCTCTTGCCCAAATCGATATCTCCAGCAGTACTCTCACCCTCTTCACCTACATATTCAGGCAGATAGTGAGCAGTTGAGTAGCCTCTCTGGTCGCTGATAAAATTGACAATTCTCTCAATTTCCTTTGTGTCTACAAAAGCACACTGTACACGTACAAGGTCCACACCTGTAGAAATAAGCATGTCCCCACGACCTATCAGCTGGTTTGCACCTGTTGTATCGAGGATTGTCCTGGAGTCGATGTTTGAAATAACCTTAAAAGCAATACGGGCCGGGAAGTTGGCTTTTATAAGGCCGGTAATTATGTTTGTGGTTGGTCTTTGTGTTGCAATAACAAGGTGAATTCCAATTGCCCTTGCCAGCTGAGCAAGACGGGAAATAGGCTCTTCTACTTCACGGCCCGCAGTCATAAGCAAATCGGCAAATTCGTCAATAATTACTACGATAAAAGGCATAAAGCGGTGACCTTTCAAAGGATTCAGGCGACGTGAAAGAAATTTTTCGTTGTACTCTTTAACATTTCTCACCTTTGCCATTTTAAGCAAATCGTAACGGGCATCCATTTCGATAGTTAATGAACGGAGGGTATATACAACCTTTTGTGTATCTGTAATAATTGCATCGTCTCCGTCCGGCAGTTTTGCCAGAAAGTGCTTCTCGAGTTTCGCATACAGAGAAAGTTCTACTTTCTTAGGGTCAACAAGGACGAACTTAAGTTCACTTGGGTGTTTTGTATATAATAATGAAGTAATAATTGCGTTCAGACCGACTGATTTACCCTGCCCTGTGGCACCCGCAACAAGAAGGTGAGGCATTTTGGCAAGGTCAAAAACCATCGGCTCATTTGATATGGTTCTGCCCAGTACTACCGGTAAATCAAAAGCTCCATTACGGAACTTTGGCTCGTCAAGTACCGATTTCATTGGAACAATACTTGGCCGTGCATTTGCAACCTCAATACCTACTGTGTTTGTACCGGGGATTGGTGCAATAATCCGTACTCCCTTTGCAGCAAGCGAAAGAGCGATATCATCCTCAAGTCTTTTGATCTGTGAGATGCGAACACCCGCCTGAGGTACAATTTCATAAAGAGTTACTGTTGGGCCGGGGCGTGCGAATATCCGCTCAATGCCAATTTTATAATCACTAAGCGTCTTGACAATCCTGCGATTGTTCATTTCAAGTTCATCGCGGGGAACGTCATATATCTTGTCTTTGTAATCTTCCAAAAGGTCCAGGCCTGGTGATTTATAATCGGACAGGTCCAGCCTAGGGTCAAACAGAGTATCAAGAGACCCTACAGGTATGTCTTTTAAGAAATCCTCATCAGTTTCATCTCCGTTTTCGGCGTTTCCATTGTCAATAACTTCAAAAGGGACAGCTGAAGCGGGCCCTGCGGCGGCAGACGAGAGTGGTGACTCTCCTACTTCAAACACAGTACCTCCTTTAAGTTCGTCCTCTTTCTCTGCGGCAACATCTTCCATTGCAGCAGTAAGATCTGTCTCATCTGCTGAATCCATATATGCAGCATCCGCAGCTGCAGCCATTGCAACAACATCCTCTTTAGGTTTGCGGTGGAACAATGCAGAAATGGCTCTGTTGAACCATATCACAATTTTATAGCTCATCAGCACAAACCATAATACCATTAATACAGAAATGAGCAAACCTGCTCCGGATGCTCCAAGCATAGAAATAAGCCACTGATTTACAAAATATCCGTATGACCCTCCGGCTCCGTTTCCAAACCAGTCGTCAAACTTTGTAAACCCAAATACGTATGAAAAGAAAATGGATATGATTATAGCGCCAAAGGCAGACAGGAAAAATATCCGTAATAGTTTAACCTTGCGGATTTTAAGTGAATAAAGCGCAATAGCACCAAAGAAGAAAGGTATTGCAAAAGCGCCAAGGCCAAAAAGATTGGAAACTAAAAAGTTAGCCCAGAAAAAACCTATTTTCCCGCCACCGTTCTCAACAGGAACAAGGTTGTTCCACACATCCGGGTTGCTAAGCAAAGACTGGTCCTCTGCCCAGGTAAAAACAAATGAGATTAAAGCAATAAATGTATAAATAGACAGACCCGCAAAAAAAAGACCGGCAATCAGTCGGACAGCCTCCATTCCCTGAGGTGCGGGAGCGTTTTCACCTGTTTTAGTTTTAGCAGTGGTCTTTGATGTGTTTTCGTTCTTCTTTGCCATATGTTAGGTTGTTGCTGAAAAATTCTTGTTTGGCGGGCGGCGTGGAGGGCGCCCGTTTTGTTATACTCTCTCTATTTTTGCTCCAATTGCGTTAAGCCGTTTGTCTATTTCCTGATATCCTCTGTCAATCTGCTCAATATTCTCAATCACAGATACACCCTTGGCACTCATTGCAGCAATAAGCAATGCAATACCGGCGCGAATATCCGGAGACACCATTCTTGTTCCCCTAAGGCAAAACTCCCTGTTGTGTCCTATTATTGTAGCTCTGTGAGGGTCACACAAAATTATCTGTGCACCCATGTCTATCAGTTTATCAACAAAGAAGAGTCTGCTCTCAAACATCTTCTGGTGAATCAGAACGGAGCCCTTGGCTTGTACTGCCACTACAAGTAAAACAGATAGCAGGTCTGGAGTAAGCCCGGGCCATGGCGCATCTGCAATTGTCATAATTGAGCCATCCATAAAACTCTCTATCTCATAATGTTCGTGAGTGGGAATGTAAATATCGTCCCCTCTTCTCTCAACTGTGATTCCAAGTCTGCGAAACTGAGCAGGGATAATTCCCAGCTCATCATAAGCGACATTTTTTATAGTAATTTCGCTTCCTGTCATTGCTGCCAGTCCAATAAAGCTGCCAACTTCTATCATATCAGGGAGGATTGTATGGTCTGTTCCGCCAAGCTCTTTAACACCCTTAATTATCAATAGATTCGAGCCTATTCCGGAAATTTTTGCTCCCATTCTGTTGAGCATTTTGCAAAGTTGCTGAAGATATGGCTCACATGCGGCATTGTAAATTGTGGTTGTACCTTCGGCCAGCACGGCTGCCATTACAATATTTGCCGTTCCGGTTACAGAGGCTTCGTCAAGCAGCATATAACAACCCTTAAGACCTTTGCTTTTCACTTCAAAATATGAACTACCTTGTTCGAAATTTAGCTCAGCCCCAAGTTTTTCAAAACCAATCAAATGCGTATCCAGCCTCCTTCTTCCTATTTTGTCCCCACCGGGCTTAGGCATATAAGCAAATCCAAAGCGGGCAAGCATCGGCCCTGTGAGCATGACTGACCCTCTTAATGCGGCAGATTTGCGGCGAAACTCTTCGCTTCTCACAAAATCAAGATTTATGTCCTTTGCACTAAAAGCATAACTTTTGGAGATGTTTGAATTGGCAGCGAAAGGTAGCAGTTCTACCTTTACACCCAAATCGACGAGCATCTCAATTAATTTATTTACATCTAAGATATCAGGAACATTGTGCACCACAACTCTGTCCTGGGTCAGCAATACTGCCGAAAGAATTTGCAGAGCCTCATTTTTAGCGCCCTGCGGAATGAGTTCGCCACAAAGGCGGTGCCCACCCTCTACCTTAAATACAGCCATTATTTTCTTTTGTTTTTGATGTTTTTACTTTTGAACTTTGAGCGTTCCCTAAAAGCATTCTGATCTCTGTGGCCGGCGCCAACCTGATCCCTGTAGCCGTTCACCTCCCTGTGCGTACTCTGCTCTCTTGGAACAGTTGTATCCAGGTGTATATCATCCGGCACCACAATCCGTCCTCCTGAAAGTTTGTAGATATCCTTGAAAATTGTCTCCTCAATAACCGACTCCTTATTCCATATAAGATATTGCTGACGCATATAGTTTGCCAGTATCCGGATCATATTTGTTTTCGTCTCTCCTTCAGGTTTGTCCGCCACCATATCAAGCATATTCTGAATATTCCTTCCATAGTGGGCCGCTTTGAGAGGGTTTGTTTCCAAAGGGATTGGATTCGGTTTAGTAGAGAATGTATCCTTTGTGGGAATAGGATATGGAGAATCTATATCAATATCAAAATCAGATATTATCTGAACGTGATCCCATAACTTATGCTTGAAATCATTAATATCCCTGAGCGATGGATTGAGAACACCCATTGTAGTAAGGACTGCCCGTATCTGCTCATTTCGCTTCTCCCTGTCCTCAATATTCCTGACATAATTAATCATCTTCTGAACATGCCTTCCGTATTCGGGCATAATCAGCTTACTTCTTTGTGTATTATAATCCATTTTCATTTATTATTAATCAATTCAATTATCGCGACATCAATTGTCCGATATCTTTATCCGCACTTTATCCTCTTTCACAAATATTTCATTCCCAAAATGCGCTTTCAATTTCAACCTACCCGCAAAAACCTATCCCAGTTTGTTAACCGAAGACAAATCTACATAAATTTTTGCACCAAGTTCTTCCAGAAAAAGAGCAACACCTTTTTCATCTACTCTAAGCACCTCACCTTTCTGTTTTTCAAACGCTCCCGCAATAATTTCAACCTTGTCGCCGCTAGTTAAAATATCATGATTTTCTGCAAGTTTCAAAAACTGACGAATCGCATCAATTTCCACCTGACGCACCTTTGCCGGTTTCCCAAGATAAAACACAGTTCTCGAAACACCATAAATAGTATTCAACGAGTATAGCTGATGCTCCGGGCATTGAACAAAAACGTACGATTTAAAAAGAGGCATCTCAACTACCTTGATTCTGTCCGACCATCTCCTCTTTGTCTTGTGAAGCGGCAAAAAGACTTCTACCCCCTCACTCTCCAACCTTGCCGCAACCTGCTTCTCCGCTCTAGCTGCAGTATATAGAACATACCAGCACATAACCCCTGAAATTCAAAAATATTCAACAAAAAAATTACAACCCGGAACCGTAAAAAGCCTCTCACAATCGCCCTCTGTTTCAAAGCAATATCCACTCATATTACTCATTTCCGATTCCCCATACAAAGATAATTTATTTCCCGCCAAACCAAACCTTTGAAAGTAACTATTCAAAAAAGAGAACTAAAGCGAAGCCAGTCAACTAAAGCGACCAGTATTTGAATTCCTTAGACAATGAACGGTAAATACCTCTGACGTCTACCAAAAGTCCGCCAGGCATAAGCAATTTACGAAATTCATCTGCAGAAAGGCCGACATACTCTTTATGCGAAACGGCCACAATAACAGCATGATACAAACCAACAGGTTCCTTTTGAATTTGAATATTGTACTCTTCCAGTACCTCATGAGCATCTGCCTTTGGGTCAATGACATCCACATCAATATTGTAGGAAACCAACTCATTCACAATATCCGATACCTTAGAGTTTCTTATGTCAGAAACATTTTCCTTATAAGTCACTCCCATTACCAAAACGCGAAGATTTTCAAGGCTCGCTTTACCCCCTGCCAAAATCCTCTTAACAGTTTGTTTGGCAATGTATCCTCCCATCGAGTCATTCACAAACCGGCCCGAAGCCACCATTTGTGTGTGATACTTTAATTCAGCCGCTTTGTGGACAAGGTAATACGGGTCAACACCTATGCAGTGACCTCCAACCAAACCCGGACTGAACTTCATGAAATTCCATTTTGTTCCGGCGGCATTAAGCACATCATAAGTATTGATATTCATCCGATTAAACAGAATTGAAAGCTCATTCATGAGTGCAATGTTCACATCGCGCTGAGTATTTTCAATAATCTTAGCTGCCTCAGCCACTTTCATTGCCGGGGCACGGTGAACACCGGCCTTTACAACCAACTCATATGTTTTTGCAATTTCTTCAAGCGATTCGTCATCACAACCCGAAACAATCTTAATTGTATTTTGCAAAGAGTGCTCCAAATCTCCCGGGTTAATCCTTTCCGGAGAATAACCCACTTTAAAATCGGGACCACACTTTAGCCCGCTCATCTGCTCAAGAAGCGGAACACACTCTTCTTCTGTGCAACCGGGATATACTGTAGATTCATATACTACGTAATCTCCTTTTTTAAGATACTTACCTACACTTTTAGTCGCGGTCAGCAATGGCTTCAAATCCGGTTTGTTATATTTGTCAACCGGAGTCGGCACTGCAATGATAATGAATTTAGCGCCCTTAAGTTCAGCAGGATTAGTAGTAAAGCTGATTTTTCTGTCGAGGAATGAGTCAGATCCCAACTCACCATTCGGGTCCTCTCCCCGCCATAACTTCGCCACATGCCCCTCATTCACATCCACTCCAATAACATCAACCTTTTTTGCAAATTCGAGTGCCAAAGGCAGACCCACATATCCAAGTCCTACTACGGCAACTTTTTCCTTACCAGAAACAATCTCTTTATACATAATACACTTATTATTAGCGATCAGACAAACCTCAAAAAATTTTAATAAAAAACAGGCTTTCGATAAAAAAAAAATAATAAATATCAATGCCAAAGTTTTTACAAAAACACTTTACAAAGATAATTTCTATAAATGACAAAACAATTTTTAGAAATCAGTAATTTTTCTTCCAGCCTTTTAATTAACAATTTTTTCTACATAATTAAATATCCGCAGGAATCAACCAAGATGTTTATTGCACAAAAAAAGACACCCATCAGGATGTCTTTCTTTAACTTTTAAAATCTTGTATTGTTATGCCTCGGCAATTACCTTTGGCAGGATTGATACATAAGATTTGTTGTCAGCTTTCTTTTTGAAGAATACTACACCGTCAATAAGAGCATAAAGTGTGTGGTCTCTACCGATACCTACATTTTCGCCCGGATTATGAACGGTTCCTCTCTGGCGTACCAGAATATTTCCGGCTTTAGCGTACTGACTGCCGAATAATTTAACGCCTAATCGTTTACTGTGTGATTCGCGGCCGTTCTTAGAACTACCGACACCTTTTTTATGAGCCATAATCTAAAAATTTTCCTTTATTAAATAATTAAGCAATCTCCTCTATTTTGATCTGAGTCAAAAACTGACGGTGACCATTTTTCTTTGAATAACCTTTACGGCGTTTCATTTTAAAAACAATAACCTTTTTACCTTTAAGGTGCTCAAGAACAGTAGCTTTAACAACTGAACCCTCAACATAAGGAGAACCAACCTTCACAGCACCTTCGTTGTCAATAAGAAGAACCTTATTAAAAACAATAGATGCACCTTCTTCTGCGTGGAGACGGTTTACAAAAATTTTGTTATCCTTCTCTACTTTAAATTGCTGTCCTGCAATATCTACAATTGCGTACATAAAATAATTTTTTATTATTATTAACTGCAAGCGGTTACTACATTAAGCAACTCTTATTCAATAGCTTGACAATCTTAGTGTTTACTTTTTGGGTTGGCAAATATAAGTTATTCTTTTTTATTATCCAAAACTTATTTAAATTTGTACTAATGGATTCACCGTTTATATATAACAACTTTGTAACAGGGCCTGACTTCATTTCCAGGCAACATGAACTATCGATGCTCACATCAATGATAAAGGAGCGTCGCAACATTTTGATATACGAACCTGCAAAAAGCGGAAAACAATCAATTGTTCAGCAGTCTTTTCAAAAACTCCGTCAGGATGCGCAAAAGTATAAAGTATGCGAAATAAACCTGTTTAACATCAGAACAGAAGAGGCACTTTTCCAAAAATATTTCATAGGTCTGATAAATTGCTTTTCATCCTCTTCACAGGAGGCCGGGAAACTAAAGGAAGAATTTAGTCAGATAGCAGGAGAAGGGCTTGTATTGGATGAAAATGGTAGATATACTGACAATCCGGAGATGCGCGGACATTTTGCAAAAGAGCTCACTGTATTCGGCGATAAACTTGCAGAAAGAAATAATATACTACTTATAACGTATATAGAAGAGTTTCAGGAGGTCCTTCATTTCGCCGATCCGGATGACACTCTTAAGCTGCTTGAAAGTTTGTGGGGAAAAGAGATATTGCACAACAATACAGCATTCATAATATCCGGTTCATTTGTAAATGCAATGAAGGAGATATTTGAAGAGAAGAGATACTTTTACCGGATGGCCGACAGAATAAAACTGGACAAAATAGAAGAAAGAGGTTTTACAGAATACATAATAAGAAGTTTTTTAAAAGCGGGCAGAGTGGTATCTAAAGAACTGGCCACGCATATTTACAAACTCACTGACGGGCACCCCTGGTACACTCAGCAACTTGCCGATATTGCTTTTGGCCTCACACGCGGCTATCTTACCGAAGCAATTATTAATCAGGCCTTTGATCTACTAATTGAACTTCACTCATACCGATTCCGCCTAATAACCAGCCGGCTAAGCCTTTTTCAGCTTAATCTGCTAAAAGCAATTCTGGATAATGTGGAAAAACTTAGTTCAAGTGAAATACTCAGCAAATACAACCTTCAGTCTTCGGCAAACGTAAACAGGCTTAAAGACGCGGTTCAGAAAAAAGAGATAGTTGTGTTTAACAAAGGCAAGGGAGAGTTCCTTGACCCGCTTTTCTGTACATGGATGCGGGAAATATATTTTGCAGAATAGTATCCAGATGGAAAAACAGCGTGTAGCAGTAGGAGTAACCGGTGCATCAGGTCAGATATATGCAAAGCATATCATTGAAAAGCTTCGTAAAACAGGCGGAATAGAACTCGATATAATTTTTACTGACACAGCCAGAGAGGTATATACAGACGAAACAGGAGAGTCGCTCCCCACTCCTCTTATTGACAATAACAGTTATTACAACCGCAACGCTTCCGGATCAAACCCTGCAAGTGTTTTCATTATAATCCCCTGCACTATGGGTACGATTGGACGTATCGCATCCGGTTCTTCTGAGGACCTCATCTCACGGGTCGCAGATGTTCAGCTCAAAGAGCACAGAAAACTGATAATAGTACCGCGCGAGACCCCTTATTCGCTCATACATCTGAGGAACATGACCCTGCTTACAGAAGCAGGTGCTATAATTGCGCCGGCATCACCTTCTTTTTATATGCATCCGGAGACGCTCACGGAAATGGTGGACAATTTTGTTCTTCGGATACTGGATCTTGCCCGGATATCAGAAATGCCTGCCGAAAAAAAATGGCTTGGTGGGAGTTCCAATTTCCTTAAGCCATAGTTTTTTTCATAAACCCTTAATTGCCGACAAATTGAAAACGCTCATCAAAAAATCGTTTATACAAATAGTGTACGGCGTATTGCAATACACAACAAAACAGGCAACAATTAAGTCCGGTTCAATTCTTATAATCGCTCCACATCCCGACGATGAAATCATTGGAACAGGAGGGCTTATTGTAAAAAAACTCCGTGAAGGGTGCAAAGTAAACATAGTTTTTCTGACAGACGGAGAGTGCTCCGGAGCAAGTCCAAATAAGGAAGAAACCAAACAAGCGCGTATATCTTTATCTGAAAAAATAGCAATAAAACTTGGTATTCCTACGGGAAACCTTTACCGGATGCATCTTCCCGATGCTTTTGTTCCTAAAAGAGGTGAACCTGGATTCGCGGATGCTGTAAACAAACTTGCTCATTTAATAGATAAAATAGATCCATCTGCTATTTTTGCAACACATTTTCTTGATCACTGGCCCTTCGATCACGTTGCCTGCAGCCAGATTGCAACAGAAGCAGTCATAAAATTGAGTAAACCAAACCCGGAACTATCCGGAGGCTCATCAGTGAATCAGCCGTATAAAAAACCTGAGCT
>JAGDMC010000092.1 GCA_017860395.1 Bacteroidota bacterium
AATTTTCTTGCTTCTTTCGCGATAGCCGGCTCCAAATTGAATATTATCCGTAGAAATCCTGGCGAGTATTCTGTATCCGATTACACCGTGCTTAACATAGAAAGGCTGTCTTTTTGAAACCAGGTTCCCGTTTCCATAAACCAGAATCGGGATAATGTCCAGCGACAGTTCCTCTGCAATTTTAAATGCTCCTTTGTGAAAACGGTGAATATTAAGGTCCGGGGACCTTGTCCCCTCGGGGAATATCAATACTGAATAGCCCTGTGAAACTCTTTTTGAAAGTTCTTCAATATGATTTTCAATCCCGTCTTTATGGTACAGAAATCCTGCATATCTCACAATATGGCCAAAGAAAGGCGAATTCCAGACCCATTTGTTGGTCATCATTACAATCTTTGGGTATAACGCAAGAAGCATGAGTATGTCAATGAATGACTGATGATTTGCAATAATAACAGCAGGTTTTTTGAAGTTCTCTTTGTACGGGTTTTCCCTGAATATTTTTACTGTGGGCGATAACATTACGGGAACAAAAGAAATTGCGCTTATCAGTTTTCGCAGAAGAATTCTTTTTGGCTCATATTTAAAAGGGAGCAGGGCAATGAGAGATATTAAAACAGAGGCAATAATACATCCTGTTATAAAAGCCGAGAATGTGAGCAGCATCAGAAGGATTCCAGAGAGAGTAAACGGAGGAAGCCCCTTTCGCACCTGACTGGTAATAAAATACCTGTAAATGATTGGCTGGATAGTGTACGCAACAGACCACACCGCAGCCATACCAAGAACCGAAACCACTGCAATTGACCTTAATGCGGGGTGTACTGCAAAAATCATTGATCCCATTCCCACAATCACAGTAAAGGTCGAAAAGAAAATTGCAACCTTATGTGCAGGGAGCATATCTCTCCTTCTTGAGTACTCTTCTGAAAGACCGTCAAGAACAAAAATGCTGAAATCATCTCCAATACCAAAAATAAAAGTGGCAAGAAGAATGTTAACAATATTGAAAGATATACCAAACAGAGCCATTAACCCCAGAATTATTATCCAGCTCACAAACATGGGAATAAATGCCAGCAGTGCAAGTTCCAGCCGCCCGTATGAAATAAGCAGGGTAATGAATACCAAAAGAGACGAAAGAAGCAGGATAAAATTAAAATCCTCCTTTATCCCTTTTGCCCAAAGAGAAGAGAAGTGCGCCCTGTCAATGATCACTAAATCCTTTTGCGCAGACAACTCTTTATAAAGCACTTCCTTATTTTCTTTATTTACAAAAAGATGCGTAATAAGCATTTCGACAGAATCTCCTCTTTGAATCCACTCCCGGAAAACAGGAGGAAGAAGAAGTTCTCCGGATGAAAAGTCTATCGTTGAATAATTTTTTGTGAGCACATCCTCGAATTTTGCGAATGCATCAGGGGCATACCCGTTAAGTTCTGCAGATTCTCTTAAGTCCTTGATGAGCTTCTCTCTCTTTCCATTTCCCCAATACTCTCTCCACATCTGAAACCTCTCCTCCTGAAGAGATTTTGCAGGCAATAGTGAAGAAAGTGAAGCGCTTTTGGATACCAGTCCCTTTTCTTTATATAATGCAAGCAAAGAATCGCATTTCTTATAATTTTCTGCAGCCAGGTCCATGTTTTCTCCTGTTGAGAGAAGCAAAACCCTTGATTCGTCCGATCCAAACTGCTTTGTAAACCGTTCCTGTGCAAGTATGTGTTCTTTTGGCTCATAGCTTAGTTTAAGCATGTCGCTTTCAAACCTCACTTTGCCGGAAAATATAATTCCTGCTGCAAAAAGGAGAATAATAAGTGAAACGAGCCACCTCTTTTTGTCAAAATCCTGAGAACTGAATTTTTCAATAGCACGAAGAAATTTTTCTGAACCCGAATGCTCCCTGATTTTTAGCATATGAGGCAGATAAATAAGAGAGAACAATGTTGTACCAACAAGCGTCAGAGCCGAAAACAGTCCGAAGTCCCTCAACAGTTCCGATTTAGTAAAAAGAAGCCCGGCAAAGGCTCCGATAGTGGTGAAACTGCCTATTGTAAGAGGGTATGTGAGTTCTTCCAGCAGTTGTTCTATACTCTTTACATGGCCCAGATGAGAGATTATATGTATTGAATAGCTTAATGCAATGCCCATGACAGTTGCTCCCGCCCCGATAGCAATTGCAGATACACCCGTATCACCTCCTGCCATAAATGCCAGTGCAAACAGCGCCCCGAAAGCAGCAGGTACTATCAGTAAGATTATTGTTTTTACGCTTTTGAAGGCAAAGCCAAGCACCAGAACAATTACAAACAAAGCAATGCTAAGAGTAATCATTGTGTCGGATTTGATTGACCTGGCATTGTACACGCCAACACTTGGCCCTCCCATGAAATGGATTTTCAGTCCCGGTACTTCACTTTCAAACTCTTTCTTTAGCTCTTCAATTGCTTTGACAAGTCTCTCATTTTTACCGCTTTCTCCGCTGCCATATAAAGGAGAGATAACATATAGCAATGTGGACAAATCGGAAGAGAATACATGTTCATTCACGACAGTGAATTTCATTCCCATTCTGAGAGAATCAAATCTTGCAAGCAAATTTGTACCCATAGAGAGAGGATCCTGCCCGGAATACCTGCTCACGACACCTCCTGCAGGAGAAAGAAGAAGTGCCAGCCTTGCTTTTAAAGATTCGTCAATTTTTTCCCGGCTTGTTATTGTGTCAAATCTTTTGTAATCGTTTTCTGTAAGAAAAACCGGCAAATTATCGTAAATGAACGCTGCACTTTGCTCTATTTCATTCTCATCTACCCTTAACCGTCTCTCTCTGATATGTGTTTTGCCAACTTCCGAATTCAGCTTCTCGTCAAATTTATCCGCAACCGATATCAGTTCCGAAGCAACTTCATTTGTTCCGTCACTTTTCTTTTCAAATAGTATGACAATTTTATCCTTTACAGAAATTTGGGAAAAGAGATTGGCAGCTTTGTCACTCTCTTCATTTGCCGGGAAAAACCGTGTCGGGTCCTCGGAAAATTTTATGCCGAAAGCCATAAATGCCAATACAGCCACTATCGCTATGAGAGAACCGTACAGAAGCGTTTTCCTGCCTCTGAGGAAATGATAAAGAGCTATGAATATATTTGCAGCACTCATACCTTTTCTTTTCTGAATACTGTAAGTAAAATATATGATGCTAACATCCCAGTTATTCCTGCAACCGAAGCGAAAGCGATACTGCCTGTGAGATACTGCACAAGGCTGTCTGATATAGAGTTAAGATTAAGTTGCGAGGGGATGAAACTTATCGGCTCCCCAAGAATGAAAGCACCTGCCGCAAAGCTTCCGTAAAGAATAAAAGGAATCATAGGCGGGATGCTTATGTTGGAAGCAACCAGCACAATAACCTTGTTTAATTTAAGCAAATGAGCTGCTGCAACTGCTGCAATCATCTGATATCCCCAAAGAGGGGAAATGCCAAAGAAAAGCCCTAACCCTACCGACTTTGCAATATGGAGGTTACTCTCTTTGGATTCAGTTATATGCTTTTTAATAAAATTTCTGATGTTTTCGCGGCTGAACCATTTGAAAAACTTAAGCGGCCACCACCATAGAAGCGCAATAAAAACAAGAACCGTATTGAGTATTGAAATTCTGGCAAAGTCTTTAAAGGGTTTGAAATGTGATATTCTGATTTCTTTGGGAGGATAATATACACTCACGGGAATGTTTTTGACAACCACATTACGCCATGCAGCTCTCACAATTATCTCCAGTTCAAACTCATACCGCCCGGATAATATACGAATTCCTTTAAGCCTCTCCAGAGGGTACAACCGAAATCCGGACTGAGTATCTTCCAGCGTGATACCGGTTTCAAGCTTAAACCAGAAGTTGGAAAACCTGTTTGCGAAACTGTTCTTTCCCGGCATATTGTCGCTTTTGAAATCTCTCGAACCTATCCAGAGTGTTTCGGGCTCCTTAAGGGAAGAGTCGCATAAAAGTTTAATTTCCTGTGGGTAGTGCTGGCCATCGGAATCAATTGTTATGGCATATTTATACCCCAGATCGTACGCCTTTCGGAATCCGCTATTGAGCGCTGCTCCCTTTCCCCTGTTTTTATTGTGGGTTATTACCTCTATTCCCTCAAACTGATTCAGTATTTCACAAGTGTTGTCACAAGAGCCGTCGTTCACTACAATTACATTGCCGCACACATCCATAACGCCTGTCAAAACATCTCTTAATGTTGAGCCATTGTTGAATGTAGGTATAATGACAACATATTCACTCATCTCTTTCCCGTTTTTAAATATCATTATACTCCCCTTTTAATTTGAGAATAACTCTTTCTGATGCGCTGGCTATAGCGTTTACGCTCCCCGGGAGGTCTTTGCTGCATGGTTTTATTTCAATATCTATTTTCAGAATGTTTTCAATCCGGGGATCTACCATTCCGGTAAATTTGCATTGAGAGATTCCGGACAAAATTACTTTGTTGCCCCTGATATTTGCAATGCAGTCTTTTATGATTTCAAGGGTGCATACTCCCGGAAGAACAGGCTGCCCCGGAAAATGCCCTTTAAATATTTCGCAGTCACTATTAATCTGTACTTCAAAAGATACAGACTCATCACCTAAAGCAGAAACAGAAGTAATTTTATATAGATTCGGGATCATATTCTGTTTTTTTCAATAAAAGGGAAAGCCTCAGATATGGATGTTCAATCTGTATCGTTTCCGGCCATTTATTATTATAGTTGGTAAATTTCATCAATGTCTTTGTAATGCCATTACCCTGTTCCAGTGCATCCAGACGGTCCGGCGAAGAGTAAAGATACTTTGTTATCTTTGAATGGTCCGGCTTAAAAAGAATTTCAAAATCCTTTTTGAGAAGAAGAATAACCTTCTCTCTGTTAAGCTGCTCAATACAATAATTGATTTTTATGTTCTCCCCCTTAAGTTCGAAGTCCAGAAATGTCATCCCAAAGACAGAAGTCATTACAATTCTTCTCTCTCCCGCCCCTGCTGTCTTTATTATAACTATACCAGTTACTTCGGATTTCTTAAATACAAGGGTAAAATCAAATATCTGTGTCGAAGGAATGGTATCATATACATAAGGAACGTTGCCGGCCGCAAAAGGGGTGTTTTGCAGCCAGATTCCCTCTTTTAACAAAGGAGAGCAACCTGCCAGCGAAACAACAAGCAATATAGAACTAATTAATCCTGAAATCCTCATCTGTTAAATCGGTATTTATCCTTTGATTAGTAAAAATATATTCTGTCACGCTTCCGGAACCTTCTTCAATCTTAAGTCTTTCTATCTCCGCGTTGGAGCCTTTAAAATAAATTGTTATCCGGGTAATTACAGAAGAGAGTTGCCTGCTTTGCGGAACCACGACAACCACAACTCCGCCTTTATTGTCGAAATAGCTGATCTTATATGTCGTACCCACTTGTGAAAGATTGCCAAGAAAGGAGGCTGCTATTAAAGTCCTAACCTCTCTCATCACAGGATTGTTTTTAAGATCAATTATCTGGTTTTTACCATTTGATAATATCCTAAGTTTTTGGCCATTAATTATCATATGATAAACCATTGGTTGAGAATACAAAAAAGCAATTTTGTCTTCTCTCTTGTACTTGAAAACTCCTTTGGATACCATCTTGTTCTTTAACATCTCCATACTTTTCTCCTGACGGAAATCGGCAATGAGAGTCTCTGTAGCCTGCGAACGGCTTTTTAACTTACTGTCAAAAGCAGTTATTTCAGAGTCAGAGAGTTTTTTTAAATCACTCTGGCTCCATAAAGGAGACACCGTGGCTAAAGCAAGGAAAAGCGTTAAAGCGGCTCTTATCATATATAATATTATATAATTGTTGTTTTATAATCTTGTTTTTCAAGGATCTCAAGTATCCCTCTCAAAATATTCGGAGATGAATGCAATCTGTCATGCAACAGGATAATTGCTCCGTTATGAAGCTCATTCCCTACTTTTGAAATCACTTTGTGCTCATCTTTTTTAATTGTATCAAAACTTCTTATGCTCCAGCCTATAGTTTTGAGCTTTAAACGCTTTACCGCTTTTGCAATATTTGGATTTGTTACTCCAAAGGGCGGTCGGAACAGGACAATGTCTGTTCCTGTAATGTCTGAAAGGATTTTCCGGCAATTGTCAAGATCTTTCTCTGCCATCAATTTTGATGCAACAGTAAAACCA
>JAGDMC010000278.1 GCA_017860395.1 Bacteroidota bacterium
TGAAAATTCATGAGAAAGAATTGATTTTAATGGTTTCTCCCCTATTCCTTTCTGGATATATACCGATCTGAAAAAAGAGAATGGCGAAGATACCTTGCTGTTGAGCACAATTGTAATTCCATCTCTTTTTATTTTTTCACTTTTGAAGTATAGGTAAAAAAGTATAAATAATTGATTAAGGAAAAACAGTGCCAACAATGCTGCAAAAAACCAGAACACAACCATGCCGGTTTGTTCAATATTAAACGGCCAAAAGCCTAAAACATCTGATGTGCCAGATGGAACCGATGCCCGGACATAAAGTTCCGGGAGAGTAATATTTATTACGCTTAGTTTTGGCGAAGGTATATCAATTAGTGGAAAAACAGCAGTAAAGAAAGATGCAAAAAGCAGATATCCTCTTTGAAACTGATAACTTCCACCCTTCTCTACTATTATTTTGAACATAATCAAAAACAGAGCACCGCAGATGAAAGATTCGGCTATATATTCTATCAGATTTGTCATGATCTTTAATTAATGAATTATTTACGTTTTTGATTTTGAAATAATCTCCATTATTTCGTCGGCCTCTTTAAGTGTAATTCCCTCCTTTTTAGAAAGGAAAGAAACCATGTTTGAAACCGAGCCCGAGAAAAATGAAGAAAGCATATTTCCCATATACGATTTGAGATAAATTTCTCTTTCAACTATCGGAAAGTACTGATGAGACTTGCCGAAAGTCTTGTGGGAAACAAATCCTTTTTTCTCAAGTATCCGGACAATTGTGGAAACTGTATTATATGCCGGTTTTGGCTCCTGCATCTCCTCAATAAGTTCATTGACAAATGCCTGGCCCTTTTTCCACAAAAGCTGCATTATCTGAAGCTCTGCCTTGGTAAGTTCTCTTATTTCCTTTTTGGTTTTCATTGGTTATTTATTTTTTCAAATATATAACTATATTTTTAGTTTTACAACTATTTAATTAGTTTAAACAATTGAATGCAAAAAAAAGGCCACAAATTAAGTGGCCTGAATATTTATAAAATTCAAAAGTACTTATCAATCCATAGTCTGTTTTATGCCGCTAAATGAGACAACCATTGGAACCCCGCTGACATTGATGTCTATTGTCATATTCAGATTGAAGCCATCGCCGGTTCCGGCAATTTCGGCGTTGATACCCGGGAGCAGGTTTCCGGTAAAATCCATTGAATAACCGGCCTCAGTTCGAGTAATGTTAACAAGGGGAACAACTAAATCCTGCCCGGATAACAAAGGGAAGTCATATAAAGTTACTACCCCCTTTCCCAGAACCGGTCCCTTAACTTCAACACAGGAACTTTCCGGTGTTTCCATTCCCGGTATGGTTATTTTGCCGTAGTACGCTCCGGCAAGAGGTTCTCTGCCGTCTTTTTCACAGGAATAAACGAGAAAAAATCCGGATATGACAATCAGAGATAAAAGAATTGCCTTAATAATCAGTTTCATATATCTGTTATCTTTTATTAAATATGTATTTTCTAAATCAAAGTTAACTAAAAGAAAATAGATGGTCATAAATTTCATAAATTTGAACATTAAAATAAAAGGATGGATTATAATACGGTTGCCGAAAGATTAAGACTTCTTGCTATGGAGTATAACTCTCCGGAATATTTTATAACAGACCCCATATCAATACCTAAACACTTCTTTTTGCTTTACAAAAACGAGGAAGCAACTCTTCAGGATATAGAAATATCGGCCGTAATTGCTGCGCATCTGGCGTGGGGAAGACGGGATATGATTGTGAGAGACTGCAGGAGAGCGATGGATGAAATGCGCTGGAACCCTTACTGCTATGTAATGAAGGGCGAATACAGGAGAGAAGATAAGAGTCTTCACCGAACGATAAAATGGAGCGAATTTGCATTGATTTGTGAACGGCTTAAAGATTTTTACTCAAAGGAAAAATCTCTCGAATCTCTTTCTCCGGATGAAATCCGGGAGCGTATTTACGGAAAGAAATCCGATAAAAACGCTGCAAACAAGAAGATTCATATGCTAATTATTCCACTTGATGTTCATGTTCACAGGAGTGCCCTTGAACTCGAAATAACTAAAAGAAAAAGTGCCGATATAAGGACCGCTGTTGAGATTACCGACTTTCTGACAAAAGTATTTCCGGATGACCCGTGTCTTGGCGATTTCGCTCTTTTTGCTTACGCCGCTTCACGAAAAAAATAGTATATTTGGTAATAATACAATATAGCAGATGCCTAAATTATATATAATATCCGGATGTAACGGAGCAGGAAAAACAACTGCTTCATATACAATACTGCCGGAGATGCTTCATTGTAAAGAATTCGTAAATGCCGACGAAATTGCCAAAGGGCTCTCCCCTTTTAAACCCGAAAGTGCGTCAATTCAGGCTGGAAAAATCATGATAGAAAGGATACAAAATCTCATCGCCAACGGCACAGATTTTGCACTCGAAACAACGCTTGCAACAAGGACCCATGCAAAAATGATAAAATTTGCACAGGAAAATGGATATAAAGTAACTCTTCTTTTCTTTTGGCTTAGCGTTCCAAACCTTGCAGTTGAGAGAGTTAAGATGAGGGTCGCATCGGGAGGACATAATATTGATGAAAAAACTATCCGAAGACGATACGATATTGGATTAAAACACCTATTTTCGCTTTATATTCCGCTTTGTGAATATTGGATGATAATAAACAATTCAACTATACCGCAAGAGCTTATTGCAGAGGGCGGTAAAGCGATGGAAGAAAAAATTTACAATAAACCTACCTACAACAAAATAGCTAATTATGAGCGAACTAGAGACTAGAGAGCTAAGACAAAACATTCTCAATGGCTTAAACATCGCGTTTCACCGACTTATTCAGGAGAAAAAAAAGAACAACTCCGAGCTCGCTTTCTCCAACAGGGGTAAAGTGGTAAAAGTAAAAGCTACAGAGCTGTAATAATCAGCTTATATATTTTAAAGACTATGCCGAAAACACTAATCTGCATGCTACTGCCTACTTTGTTTTGCAGTAGTTTTCTTTTTTCACAGGTTCGGATTTCATCCGAATTCGAGTCAGGCAGCCTTGGTAAATATGAGATTATTGACTCTTCTAAAGTGAAAATCTCGGACAAGGATTCCCTGAAAATTTATTCTGTCAATATTTTTTCAAGATTCGACCCGCTTAACCCGATTGACACAGCTTTGGCACCAAGTGCAAGATGGTACTATTTTAAAATGACCGGAGTTAAGGGAAAACAAATTTTCCTGAACATAAAGAATTCTGAAGCTATCAGACCATTTTACAGCTATGACGGTATAAATTTCAAACGGTTTGATGCATCTGAGAACATTAACCGCAACCAGGTTTTTAAGATTTTCCAGAAAGACACTGTTTATATAAGTCATTATATTCCATACACATATTCAAGAAACCAGGCAAAAATCAGAGAATGGGCTCAAAAGCCGTTCGTAAAAGTGGAAGAGATAGGTAAGAGCCTGAATGGTCTTGCAGTAGACATGCTGACAATTACAGATACTTCAATCCCTGATAAAGGGAAGAAAAGAGTATGGATACATGGCCGCTCCCACCCCAGCGAACAGCCTGCAAACTGGCATCTTGAAGCACTCATAAATAACATTGCTGCAGATACCCCTGAAGCCAGAGATATGAGGCGTGAAACAGTGTTCTACATTGTCCCTATGATTAACCCCGATGGGGTTGCCGGCGGATATTCCCGTTCAACATCAACCGGAGTTAATATAGAGATAAACTGGGACAGGCCGGATTCGCTCACAATGCCTGAAGTAAAACTGCTTAAGAAGAAAATTTCGCAACTAACCGCAGAAGCGCCATTTGATTTGCTGCTGAATATGCACTCCCAGATTGCAAATTCTGCCACTTACTGGATACATACTGCCAAATCAACAAGTGACAGATTTTTGGGAAAACAGATACTCCTCTCCTC
>JAGDMC010000093.1 GCA_017860395.1 Bacteroidota bacterium
AACCGACTTATATGCTTCGGTTTTTGGCGTAAAAATCAGCTTTAGCTCTTTAAGATAGTTTCCTACTGTGGAAATTGTTTTGTTGAATCCTGCAGGAATAGCTTCAATAACAGAGTAATCCGAATTGGTTATTTTGAAAAACTTGCTCAAGTCACCATCCATTTGAACTCCTATAAGGCCTTTTTCGTCTACGACAAGCTGCCGGTCAAATCTCTGCCCGTTTCTCTCTATTGTAGCGGTAACGGATGACCCTTTGCGTGCAAGCAGAAGCTCCTGAATGTCTTGTATAATGTTTGCCGGTATGGAGTCAATTGCAACAATTTTATCCCCGGCCATGAGATTTGCCGAAAGATTTTTTGAAGAGTCGGATACTGCCAGCAGCTGAAATGGAACCCGGAGGGAAAACATCCCCGGAGTATTAAGTATTGCCGGAATATAAACAGGGTTAATAGAAACTGAGATTTTCTTTCCGTCGCGTATAACTTCGGCTGTTTTGGCCTGATTGCGGGCAAGTACAGCCTGAATTTCCTGAAATTTCTCTATCTTATTACCGTCGAATGAAATTATTTTGTCGCCGTTGCGGAACCCAACCTCTTTTGCAAGATCGTTGCATTGAACACCATAAATTGCAGAATCGTTTTTAAGATACTGCTCTCCCCATGTGAACAGCGAGGCCGAATAAATCAAGATAGCAAGAATGAAGTTGAAAAATACCCCGCCAAACATAACGAAAAACCTTTGCCAGGCCGGTTTGCTCCGGAATTCCCATGGTTTTGGCTCCTCTTTCATTGCCTCCTTGTCCATAGACTCGTCTATCATGCCGGATATTTTGCAATATCCTCCAAGAGGGAGCCATCCTATTCCATACTCGGTATCGGAATTTTTAGGTTTGTACTTTGCAAGCGAAAACCAGGCATCAAAAAAGAGGTAGAACTTTTCAACCCGGATTTTAAACAGGCGGGCAAAAAAGTAATGACCAAACTCATGAACCAGTATAAGGATGGAAAGTGCGAAGATAACCTGCAGTACTTTAAGTAGTATGTCCATTAGCGTGAGGTATGTTTATTTATTAATGTTGTGGCAAGCGCTCTTGCCTGGTCGTTTGTTTTGTAGATATCTTCCAGAGTTGGTTCGGCTACAAACTCCGTTCCAATCATTACATTTTCAATTATTTTCGGGATTGAAACGAATTGAATTTTTCCATTGAGGAAGGCTTCAACTGCTATTTCATTTGCTGCATTCATTGCGCACGGTATGTTGCCGCCCTTTTTTATTGCTTCGTAGGCCATTCCTATGCATGGGAATTTCTCATGGTCGGGGCTGTGAAATTCAAATTTGGCCAGCTTTGCAAAATCTACTCTTTTTGTATCAAGGTCCGCCCGGAAAGGGTAGGTAAGAGCATACTGGATGGGAAGCCTCATATCCGGAGTACTCATCTGTGCAGTCACGGAACCGTCCGAAAACTGTACCATAGAGTGGATAATGGATTGCGGATGAACAATAATTTCGATATTTTCGGGCACTATGTTGAAAAGCCATCTTGCCTCAATCATTTCAAGGCCTTTGTTCATCATGCTTGCAGAGTCGACAGTCACCTTTTCGCCCATTTTCCAGTTTGGGTGGTTAAGAGCATCGGCAATTGTTACACTTTCAAGCTCCTTTGCACTTTTACGGAAAAATGGTCCTCCCGATGCAGTAAGGATTATTTTTTCAACTGTGGCTCTTTCGCCCTGAAGACACTGAAATATTGCAGAATGTTCGGAATCTACGGGAATAATGGGGGCTCCGTATTTCTTTGCCATGGCCATTACAATCTGCCCTGCAGCAACAAGAGTCTCTTTGTTTGCAAGAGCAATTGCCTTGCCTGCGCGGATTGCCGCAACAGTAGGTTCCAGGCCGCTGAATCCAACCATTGCAGTCAGAACCATATCTATGTTCTCTCCTCCTACAATGTCGCAAATGGATTTTATTCCTGTGAATACTTTTATGTCGAGAGGGGAGAGTGCATCATATACCTCCTGATATTTACTTTCGTCTGCAATCACAACGGAATTTGGCATGCATGCACGGGCCTGCCCGATGAGCAGTGCTGTGTTTGTGTTTGCCGTCAGCAGTTCTATCTGAAGCAAATCGGGATGTCCCATACAAACACTAATGGCCTGAGTACCTATTGAACCGGTGGAGCCCAGAATCGCTATTTTTCTTTTCATGGACAATCCCGGTTAAAAATTAATGTACTTAGTTGGATCAATTGCAACTCCCTTATGCCATAATTCAAAATGAAGGTGATACCCGGTGCTCAGGGAGCCTGTATTTCCCACCAGTGCAATTGCGGTACCGGCATTTACTTTGTCTCCTATTCTCTTTAAAAGTTTGGAGTTGTGTTTATATATGGATATCAAATCGTTGCTATGCTGAATCTGGATTGTGAAGCCTGTTTCGTCTGTCCAGTTTGCCATAATAACAGTTCCGTCAAGAACTGCCGACACCACTGAATTTTCTGTTGCAGCTATGTCTACGTATGGGTGGCTGGTAGCCAGATTGAATCCGTCTGAAACAATACCTTTTACAGGAGGGAAAAAGTGCAGCCCCTCAATTTGATTTACGCGGTTCTTTTCTCCGCCTAAATTAAATTGTTCCTGTTTCATTACTTCAAGACGAAGCAATGAGTCATTTTTTGAAAGCTTGGTATTTATTTCGGCCGACCTGGAAGTATCGGATTTGACTTCAATATTTTCAAGTTCAAGTGGCTGCTGGCCCGTTACGATTCTTTGAATGTTGTTAAGCTGAAAATCCCATAGCTTTACTGTTCTTTCTAGGGAGTCCAGTTTAATTGCATTCTGAACAATTGCGCGGCGTGTCTGCGCACTTGGATAACCCGGAATGAGCTCTCTTATTGGCGTGTATGAAATAAGAAATGTTACGGAAACAATTATGAAAATTACCGCCAGTATTATGCTGAGCAGCATCATAAGTCCATTTGCCCTGAATACAAAAAGCTCTTCGTGGGATGTATCGTTGAATATTGAGAAACGGAATTTGTTTCTCAACCGTGTTTGTTTGTTCTTTTTAATCTTTTTTGCCATTTTTTTGATGTTCTTGGCTGCCTTGTCCTATTCTTCAGTTACCGGAACAAAGAGCTCTTCGCTCTGCCAAAGTCCGTGTTTGTTGCAATAGGCCAGCGCAGTGAGCCGGAGGCTGGTTTTTGGTATAATCGTGAATTCGGCCTCAATGTGTACAGGCAGGTCGCCAAAACTGGACCTTTGCAGTTTTATTTCCCCAACAAGCGTTTCAAGGTTCCAAAGTTGGATATATTCATAATGATGGTCAGGCGCGTTTGGGTGCTTGACAGATTTTCCTATTTTCACCTTAACCCGAAAAGGTTTGTTTCTTTCCGCAGTACTTTCGCAAATTATAACCGGGCTGTGTTTGTCGGCATATTGACGAACTTTCTCACTGCCATTTTCGAATTCATTGTAAGTAAATAGTCTTGGCATAGTTATATTTAAACCTCAAAAGTACTAAAAAAAAACTAACTTTGCGACATGAAAAGAATTGTAGGTATTGATTACGGCAGAAAGCGCGTAGGCGTTGCAGTGAGTGACCCGCTGGGCATTTTTGCATCGCCGCTGGAAACTGTTCCTGCCGGTAATATTCTGCAATTCATCAAAAATTATACCCAAAAAGAGACTATAACAAGATTTGTTGTGGGATACCCAATGAATCTTAACAACCAGCCATCGGAAGCAGCTAAAGATGTTGATCAGTTTTTGAACATGCTTCGCAAACAATTTCCGGAGATACCCGTTAATCTAATGGATGAGCGGTTCACTTCAAAGATGGCGATGAGAACACTCATAGACGGCGGGATGAAAAAAATGGACAGGAGGGAGAAGGGGAATATTGACAAAGTGAGTGCTGCAATCATCCTTCAGTCTTATCTGGATGCCGGGGAGGCTGCAATTGCTGCCGATGTCCGTGCAGAAGAAATGAAAGGAAAGAATTTGTAAATTATAATATAGTATTGATATTTAACATTATGCCACAAATGCCTTAGGCATAAATTTTTTTGCGACATGGTACTACCGATATATGTATATGGAGCCGAGGTGCTTAGAGAAAAGTCAAAGGAGGTGGATATCACCATACCCGGCATTGGAGATGAATTGAGAACCCTGATTTCCGACATGTGGGAAACAATGGAGAAAGCAGACGGAGTGGGATTTGCTGCTCCTCAGGTGGGGAAATCGATAAGGGTTCTTATTGTCGACGGGACACTTCTTTCCGACGACATGCCCGAACTTAAGGATTTTAAGAGGGCAATGATTAACCCTGTAATTATTAAAGAGAGTAAAGAAACAATAGAATACAGCGAGGGCTGTCTGAGTATTCCGGATATTCACGCCGGAGTAATAAGACCCAGGGTTATCACGGTTTCCTATTACGACGAAAATCTTGTAAAGAAAGAGGAACAACTGGATAATTTCGCATGCAGGATGGTTCAGCACGAAATGGACCATCTGGAAGGAATTCTCTTTACCGATTTGGTGGCCCCAATCAGGAAAAAGATGCTGCAGTCCAGATTAAACAACATTATGGCCGGAAAGGCAAAACCACATTACAGAATAGTTCAGGCAAACCGCAAAAAGTAGTTTCAGATTTATGGGAGCATTTCACGCATACGATATCAGAGGAATATATAATAAGGATTTTAACAAAGAGACAGTATACAAAATCGGGTTTTTTCTTCCGGAACTGCTAAAGACAAAAAAGGTTCTGGTAGGCAGGGATGCAAGAGAGTCTTCTCCCGAAATTCACCATGCTCTTCTTGACGGCATTACCGATGCCGGTGCAGATGTATACGATCTTGGTCTCGCAACTACTCCCATGGTTTATTTTGCGACTGCCAGATATGGCTATACGGCTTCTGCGCAAATTACTGCTTCGCACAACCCCAGAGAGTACAACGGAATAAAAGTATCAAGGGAAAATGCCCTTCCGGTTGGCCTGGATTCCGGGCTTGGAACAATAAAGGAGTGGATAGAAACGCGCACCACTGTTCCCTCTGCCAAAAAGGGGTCGGTTTATTCACTTGATGTAAAAGAGGAGTATCTGAGTTTTCTTATGAAATACAAAGGGGACTACACCTCTCTCAATATAGGCATGGACATTTCAAACGGAATGGCTGCCCTGTTCATAAAAGAGATTATGGGCCAGGGAGGAGAGAATCTCCACTATATTTTTGACGAGATGGACGGAACTTTCCCAAATCATGAAGCAAACCCTCTTGCGCCTGAAAATATCGTGGACCTGCAAAAACTCGTGAAGGAGAAGAAATGCGACATTGGTGTTATATTCGACGGAGATGCCGACAGGGTTATGTTTGTGGATGAAAACTCAAGGTTCATTTCTCCCGACCTGATGATTGCTGTTCTTGGCCACTATTTTCTTAAAAACGGGGGAGAGGCGGGAGCAGTCCTTCAGGATATAAGAAGTTCCAAAGCTGTTGGAGAATATTTGTCGCCTATGGGTGCCACAATGCACACATGGAAGGTGGGCCGGGCTTTTGCCGCACCAAAATTGAGAGAAATAAAAGGTATTTATGGCGGGGAACTGGCTGGTCACTACTATTTCAGAGACTTTTTCTACAGCGACTCGGGCATAATGGCTGCGCTCATAATTCTTGATGTTGTTGCAGAGATGAAGAAAGAGGGTATATCCCTTTCTCAGCTTATCGGAAGAATTGAAAAATACCACAACTCAGGGGAGATAAACTTTAGAATTGAAAAGAAAAAAGAGGCAATGGACAAGGTGAGGTCTCATTTTCTGTCAGTCGAAACTCCTGTTGCAAACTACGATTTTGATGGTTACAGGGTTGAATTCCCGGATTGGTGGTTTAATATCCGTCCTTCAAATACAGAGCCTTTTCTGAGGTTCATTGCAGAGGCAAAAAGCGAAAAATCGCTTAAAGAGAAAATAGAAAAAGTAAAAGAGTTGTTGAGAGAATTTGAATAAAACCGAACAATGAGAAATATTTTCCCGATTCTTCTCCTGTTAATATTACCAGGAATTATGCTTTCAAAAGAGAAAGGCATAAAGGGCAAGATTTCTTTAAACGAGGAGAGGACTGAGTATACAGGACTAATTCCCGATTCC
>JAGDMC010000094.1 GCA_017860395.1 Bacteroidota bacterium
TATAAAGATTTTCCCATTTGCTTTAACCGGCCATACTGCTGCAGGAGAGAGCCCCCTGCCCTTGTTGTTTGTCCAACTCCACAAAAGAGATCCATTATCCGGGTTAAGAGCATAAAGAGTTGAACCCCAACTGCCAATATATACTCCTTTATCATCTACACATGCCTTTGCTTCAACAAATCCCTTAATATTTTTGTACTCCCATACTAAGTTTCCGCTTTTGAGATCTATGGCACGGAATATCCCGTCGGAGGCTCCAATATAAACACGACCCTTAAAGATTGTTGGGGATGCAAGAACAGATTTGCCGGCTTTTACCTTCCAGATTAAGTTTCCGTTTTTTGCATTTATACAATATATATTTGCATCAGATGAACCAACAACAAGACTACCTCCGGATATAGCCGGGGTTGAAAAAATCTTTCCGCTTGTTGCAAATTGCCAAATTGGTTTAGTGACGGATTGTTTTGATTTTGCAGAAAATGCTTTTACAACACCCTTTGTATTTGCCAGATATATTCGGCCATTTTCATCCATGACTGCAGCTGACCCTATGTCTGAATCGTCCTGCCATTCAAAAATCACTTTTGGCTTAAGAATTGACTTCTGTTGCTCACTTGCAGGTAATGCATTATCGGCCATTAGAGAAGAAGTTCTTGAATTCGATTTTGGTTTTATCATTTTAATCGAATGCCAGACATCTTTGGTTATGCCTCCGGAAATTCTTTCCTGAAAGGTGATGGCTCCCCGTACTGTGTTAACCGTAATAATATTGTAACCGGCTCCACCCTTGCCGGCACGAAGGTTTGAACGGCCCATCACGCCACGCAAAGGAGAGAAAAGAGAGGCATATTTCATGACGCGGTCGTTATGACCGTGACCACATATCGCAACCTGGGTGTTTGTTCTTGCAAGATATTCCAGGATTGTTTTGTAGTTTAGCATCGCATCGTCCAACGGATAGTGGTTTATAAAGATCAAAGGCTGCGAAGGCGGAATCACTTTTGTAAGAGAATCAAGCCATAAAACAGCATCCCGCGGGACTAAAGCAGGAGCCATCCGCATATTGGGGCCTGAATTGCAACCTATAAAACGGATTCCGCCGGCCTCGAAATCAAAATGTTCATACCCAAACACCTTTGCAAATGTGTTGCAACCGCTTTCACTCCATTTTGAATCGTGATTTCCGGCAACAATATACCATGGGATTTTAAGTTTGGATATAATCGAGTATGCATGTGCAATCTCATCATCGGAGCCGAATTCAGTTATGTCTCCTCCAAAAATTGCAAATATAATATCCGGCATGCTGTTAATATCGGCAACTGATTTTTCTAGATCTTCCGCATTTGTAGCCACATCCGAAATGTGAAGATCGGTAAGAAAGGCAAACTTAATTATAGAGTCCTGAGCCGAAGCATTAACCGCAAATTTAGAAAATGAGGCGCTCCCTCCGGTCGCGCCAACGGCTCCGTAATTTCCGCAAACCCCAAACACCTCATTTCCACCAGCAAACAGCAGAGTGTAAATTAAAATCACTAATACATTAAGCTTTTTCATATCATGTATATAAAGGGTATATAAATTTCCTATCATAAACCATCGCAAATATATGCAATTGGCCTAATTAAACTTGGCATTTAGTACTATTTTTATATATATTTGTAGGATATAATCCGGTGGTGATTCACACAAACCTATGTGACTCACCGGACTTTTTTGTGTCCGAACACTACGAAAAACTTTATGGGAAAAATATTTGGCATCATCACCGACGGCGAGCGCTATTTGTGGAAGATAATGCGCAACTATATGCCAAGGTGGACAATCTTTCTTTTCGACGAGATAATCGTTGCTCTTTCATTTATATCTCTCTGGCTGTTCCGGGATAATATCGCGGCCATACCATCAGAGCATTTCGCTTTTAAATTTCTACTGGCTATCTCCGTTTTTTCACTGACATCTATGGCGTTCCGAACATACCATGGAGTTGTCCGCTTTTCCACGATGGTAGACCTCAAAAAACTCAGCAATGCAACAATTGCTGCCACTATTGTATATCTGGGAGTAGCATTGTTATGCACATACACAAACATTGAGGGACATCACGATATCGAGTTTAATTTCTGGTTCCCAATTGTATTAGGGATGATGGTAGTAGCCGGACAATTCATTTTCCGGTTTACGGTAAGGAGTTTCTTCGAGACATTCGAACACAATGCCAATACTAACAACAATAATAAGATCAGGGCATTCATATTAGGTTCCGATTATGACTCTGTACTTCTTGCGAACTATCTCAGCTCCGACAGAACAAGCCCGTATCTTCCTGTTGCATTCATAGCATTTAAAAGCAATCAGGTGGGTAAGGTGGTAAATGGCATGCCTATTCTTTCTTCGGCAAAAGGGCTTTCAAAACACATGGCCGACTTTAATGTACAAACACTGCTTCTATACAAGGCACAGTTAGATGCTATGCCTAAAGAGTTTTATGACAGATGCATTGTTGAAGGATTGGAATTGCTCATGGTTTCGATGTTTACAAAGTATAACGAAAATGACGGGACCAACCCACCTCTGATTAACAAGATAAAGATTGAGGACCTTCTTGGTCGCAACGCCATTGTCATGAACAGGGAAAAGATCGAGGACCAGTTTGACGGCCAGACAATTCTGATAACCGGGGCAGCAGGTTCTATCGGCAGCGAAATGGCCAGACAAATTACTCAATTCAACTGCAAAGAGCTCATTCTGGTAGACCAGGCAGAGACTCCACTCAACGACCTCTGGCTCGAACTCGCCGGTGCAGGAATTAAGTTTTCTATCAAACCAATAATTGCCAACGTTACCAATCCGGTAAAAATGAGGCAGATATTCGAAATTGCACGCCCAAGCATGGTGTTCCACGCTGCCGCATACAAGCATGTCCCAATGATGGAATTTCACCCGTCAACAGCCGTTGTAACAAATGTTGGAGGGACAAAAATAGTAGCAGACCTTAGCGTTGAGTATGGCGTAAAAAGATTTGTTATGGTTTCAACTGATAAAGCTGTGAACCCAACGAATGTAATGGGGGCCACAAAAAGAGCAGCCGAAATGTATATACAGTCGCTTGCTCTCAAACAAATTGCAAAGGAAGTTGAAAATCCTACTCAGTTTGTCACAACACGATTCGGCAATGTTTTAGGCTCAAATGGTTCAGTTGTTCCTCTTTTTAAGAGACAAATTGAGACAGGCGGACCCGTTACTGTTACACATAGAGATATCACGAGGTATTTCATGACTATTCCGGAGGCTTGCAGCCTTGTGCTCGAAGCAGGATGCACCGGGACCGGCGGGGAGATATATATCTTTGATATGGGTGAGGCTGTAAAAATTTACGATCTTGCAGAGAAAATGATTCGTCTTTCCGGCAAAATTCCGCACAAAGACATAAAGATTGTTGAAACTGGACTGAGACCAGGCGAAAAGCTGTTCGAAGAGTTACTTGCCACTGCAGAAAACACACGTCCTACCTATCACAAGAAGGTGATGATTGCAAATGTGCAAAAATGCGATTACGATGCCGTGGCTCCTGAAATTAAAGAGATGCTATACGTTTCAAACAAATACGTCTACCCTACCGATGTGGTTAGGTTACTAAAAAAGCTAATTCCGGAATTCAAGAGTCAGAATTCGGAATACGAAAAGCTGGACCATGAAAATGACAATTAATATTTTATATTGAAAATATGAACTTTGCAAAAAGACTATTCACTATTGCGGCTGCTGTATTAATAACATCAGCCGCTTTTGCACAATTGAGCGACCAACAGGTCATAGACGAGCTCAAAAAGTACAGTACCTCAGGTAAAACTCAGGAACAAGTGCTGATAGAGTTAGCAGGCAAAGGAGTAACCAAAGAGCAACTAGAGCGAATTAAAGCTACATATGACGCAAAAGGCAAGGGGGTTGCACTTGGAACTCAAACAACTACCGGGGAGAATAGGGCGAGAGAGGAAAACATGAATTTCCCCGACCCGACAAAATGGGATGATATTGTAAAGGTATCAAAAGCTAAAAAGGACAGCATATTCGGGAAGAGCATTTTCTCAAACGAAAATCTCACATTCCAGCCTAATATGAATCTGCCTACTCCCGAAAGTTATCTGTTGGGCTCCGGAGATGAGGTATTGATAGATATTTGGGGCAACTCGGAACTTAATTTCACTCAAAAAATATCTCCCGACGGAAATATTGTAGTTCCAAACATTGGTCCAATACATCTTAGCGGCTTACAGATTCGCGAAGCAAAATCAAGAATTAAAAAGGCATTCAGCAGAATATACTCCGATCTGGCATCTGCCCAACCAGGCACATTCATAGGGGTTTCTCTCGGAAAAACAAGAACCATTCAGGTAAATGTTATGGGAGAAGTGACAGTTCCCGGCACTTATGCCTTATCTTCTTTTGCCACAGTTTTTCATGCGCTCTATTCTGCTGGCGGAATAAACGAAATAGGAAGCCTTCGAGACATTAAAGTTTTCCGTGGCGGCAAAATGATTGCTCAGGTAGATGTTTACGGATACTTGCTAAAAGGCGACACAAGCGGGGAAATTTCCCTGAGAGAGGGCGATTTGGTTAAAGTGGAACCATACCGGAATATGGTTGTAATAAAAGGAGAAGTGCGAAGGCCAATGCATTACGAGATGCGAGACGGGGAGAGCGTTGGTACCCTGCTCGACTTTGCGGGCGGATTTAAAGGCGAAGCATATAAAAAGAATCTCCTGGTAAAGCGTAAGGGAGTAAGTGAATTAAAAGTATATACAGTAGAGGCCGGTGAATACAGTTCATTCAATATTATGGATGGGGATACTGTTAAAGTAGGAGCAATTCTGGATAAATACGAAAATAAAATTGAGATTAGCGGAGCAGTTTATCGCCCCGGAGTTTACGCAATTGACAATAATCTAAAAACGCTTAAACAGCTTCTATCAATGGCAGAAGGCCCAATGGGCGACGCATATTTGCCGAGAGCCATTTTATACAGAGAAAACCCTGATCTTTCATATTCAGTTGAGTCAATAAATGTAACTAAACTGCTTAACGGAGAAACACCGGATATTGCTTTAAAAAAGAATGACCGGTTTTATGTTCCATCTGTAAATGAACTTAGAGATAAACTTTATGTTACCTTGCAAGGAGAGGTTAAGAATCCGGACAGGTATCCATACGCCCACAATGCAACAATTTCCGACCTGATATTAAGAGGCGGTGGCCTTCTGGAGTCGGCCTCAAGAGCCCGTATAGACGTTTCGCGAAGAGTAAAGAACCCAATGAGTACGAGTGAGTCTCCAATACAGAGTGAAGTCTTCAGCTTCTCCCTTGAAAAGGGTCTTATAATTACAGGCGACAAAGAGTTTAAGTTACAGCCGTTCGATATTGTAACGGTAAGGCGTTCGCCGGGATACGAAGTACAACAGAATGTTACCGTAAGAGGTGAAATATTGTTCGGCGGAATATATCCAAAAACAAAAAGAGACGAGAGAATATCTTCGCTAATTCAAAGAGCAGGCGGAGTAACATCATCTGCCTACATAAAAGGAGCCAGACTTACCCGTCGTATGAATTCCGACGAAAGAGCCAGAGTAGAGGCCACACTAAAACTTACCCGCACCAATACAAAAGACACAATTAAAATAGACAGTCTCGATCTTGGCGAAACATATTATGTTGGAATTGACCTGACAAAAGCTATGGAAAATCCGGGTGGAGATGAAGATATAGTTCTGCGGGAAGGTGACGTTATTGACATCCCAACATATAACGGAACAGTTAAAATCTCAGGGGCTGTAATGTACCCAAATGCTGTCACTTACGTTAGGGGCATGACAATTGGCAATTACATCAGCAATGCCGGAGGACTGGCATTCAGAGGTTCCAAAAGCAAAGTATATGTTGTATATATGAACGGAAAAGTATCGAAAGGTTTGACATCACATATCGAACCCGGATGCGAAATCATAATTCCTCTTAAGCCGGAAAGAAAAGGAGCTTCTCTTGCTGAGATAATGGGGCTTGCAACGTCTGCATCATCTATTGCATTAATGGTTACAACACTTTTAAAACCGTAAACGATGGAGAACAACACACAGA
>JAGDMC010000095.1 GCA_017860395.1 Bacteroidota bacterium
TTCAATGTCTCCGAGTACAAACTGCATAACTGTACGCATCAGCTCTTCCTTACTGTTGAAATTGTTGTAAAGAGTCTTCTTTGTAAGTTTAAGGTCGTCTGCAATCTCTTCCATTGTCATCTTAAGTCCCTTTTGCCTGAATAGTACGTACACCTGGGAAACGTACCGATCTTTAGAACTTACTCTGCTCATAATTTGTTTTCTTTAGTAAATAAAATTAACTGTTAAATATTTTCGGAAAAATATTCAGGAGCAATATCTTTTTGGTTATATCTCATAGCCATTACTTGTCCGTATGCACCGGCAGAACGAATTGCAACCAGATCGCCTCTTTTAGTTTGCGGAAGAAGAAGATTTTTTCCGAAGCGGTCACTCGATTCACATATCGGGCCTACTACATCATAGCGCATTATTCTTCCCTTTGATGTAAGGTTGTCTATTCTGTGGCTTGCCTGATAAAGAGCTGGTCTTATTAGGTCATTCATTCCGGCATCAAGAATAGCAAATTTCTTCCCTTTACCCATTTTTACATACAGCACTCTTGAAATAAGCGAGCCGCACTGAGCCACGATTGTTCTGCCCGGCTCAAAATGAATTTTTTGTCCCGGATAAACTATAAGGTTGCTGTTTATTATTGAGAAGTAATTTTTAAAGTCGGAAATAGGGTTTTCATCCGGGTTAACATAATCTATTCCCAAACCGCCCCCAAGATTAATGTTTTCAATAAATATTCCCCTTTCAATAAACCACTTCTGAAGTTCGTTTACTCTTTTGCACAACATTGAAAAAACATTCAGGTCAGTTATCTGGGAACCCACATGGAAGTGGAGACCTATAAGATTGATATTTGAAGATTTTTTTATTGTAGCGAGAACTTCATCGAACATCCATGGACTTATCCCAAATTTGTCCTGAGACCGTCCTGTGCTGATGTATTTATGTGTATGAGCATCAATGTCCGGATTAATCCTCAGGGCTATTCCAACCTTTTTGCCCATTGATTCTGCAATGGAATTAATAACTTCAATTTCAGGTACAGATTCACAGTTAAAACAGAAAATTCCGCCTTCGAGAGCAGTTTTTATCTCTTTGTCGGATTTGCCTACTCCGGCATATACAACTTTATCAGGAGAAAAACCTGTTTTAAGGGCGAGAGAAACTTCATTGCCGCTTACACAATCGGCACCAAGACCGAAATCCTTTATGAGTGAAAGAACTCTCACATTTGCATTTGCCTTTAATGCATAGTGTGCATGATAGTTATATTTTTTTAATTCATCGGTATACCTTTTCAGAGTTTCTCTGAGAAGTTCCATGTCATAGTAATAAAACGGTGTTTCAAGCGTCTTAAATCTCTCGGTTTCTTTGTTTTGGACCATTGTTAATAGTTAATGGGGGTTTGAATCGGCAAAATTAGTAAAAAACTTGTACTTAATTTAAAATATCTATCTTTGCACAAATTATACTGAAAAGAGAATGAAACCAACAAAGAAGGATCTCCTTAGGGAGACAATAAAGCACATTGATGTCACAAAAATTGACTCAACGCTTCTTATAGATTCAATGCGTGACATGTCGTTTTCATCAAGAGATACAGCTTCGGCAGCAGATATTCTCCAGCTTATGATTAACGACAAAGAATCAACCAACTGGCTCATACTTGCCGGCAGCACATCTGCAGGCGGATGTATGCAGGTTTATGTGGATATGCTCCGTTTCAATATGATTGATGCTATTGTTTCCACAGGCGCGTCAATTATTGACATGGACTTTTTTGAAGCATTAGGATACAAACACTACAGGGGAACACAATTTATTGACGATACACACCTGAGAGACAATTATATCGACAGGATTTACGATACATTCATTGATGAAGAAGAACTTCAGTCTTGTGACTCAACAATTAAACTTATTGCTGACTCTCTCGAACCAAGACCTTACTCTTCAAGAGAATTCATTTACGAAATAGGAAAATGGCTAAGCAAAAACTCAAAGAAAAAGGACTCTTTGATTCAAACTGCCTACGAGCTAAATATTCCTATCTTCTGCCCTGCATTCAGCGACAGCAGTGCCGGTTTCGGTCTTGTAATACATCAGGTAGAGAAACTGAAAGCAGGGAAACCTTATCTTTCAATTGACTCAGTAGCCGATTTCCGGGAACTAACAGAAGTTAAGCTCTCTGCCAAAACAAGCGGACTGTTTATGGTAGGCGGCGGAGTACCGAAGAATTTTGCTCAGGATACTGTTGTTTGCGCAGAGTGTCTGGGATTTGACGTTCCGATGCACCAGTATGCCGTTCAGATAACAGTTGCCGATGTACGCGACGGTGCATGCTCTTCTTCTACACTCAAAGAGGCAAATTCATGGGGAAAAGTTAATACCGCTCACGAACAGATGGTATATGCAGAAGCAACTACCGTTGTTCCTGTGATTGTAAGTTATGCATATCATAAAGGTGACTGGAAGAAACGCGATAGAAAGAATCACACAATGCTTTTTAAAAACGGGACAAAAGGAAGCGGAATCCTTTTAGTTGATAATAATAAGTAGAAATCCTTTATCTGATCTAAAAAAAAGAGGCTGCCTAATAAAATTGGCAGCCTCTTTTTTACAAATAGCTATTTAAGATTACTGTTTTTTCATCTTGATTTCAACAATGAAACCTGCAACGAGACCCAGTCCGCCAAAAAGCAATGTAGAGGCTCCGTATATTACACTCATTGCATCTCTCATATCGTAAGATATTTCACTTGATAACCCCATTGAGGACTGCACAATGATATATCCTATCAGAAGGCCAAGTCCAAGACCCATTAAAAGAGATCCGATTCTTAAAGTTAAAAACTGATTTTTGAACATCTTTTCTTCTCCGAAAAGTTTTGACAGGTTCAAATTTTCTGTGTTTACATTTTCGAGTAGCGAAATTTTTTCTAAAATCAAAAGTCGTTCTTTCTTCCTGACAAAAAGCTCTATTAATTTGTAAAATGCATAAGCTCCTATTCCAAATGTGATAGGTACCGAGATAAAATCCATCATAATACTGATATTTTAAATTGTTTTGCACTTTTGACGAGGGTGCAGAAAAAAGGTTACAATAGAAAAAAAATAAAAATAGGTTGTAACTTCACAGGCACCTTTGCGTCTAAAAATGCAAATGAAAAGAGAAGAGGAGCTCATATTGATTGAACGGATAAAAGCAGGCGAGCTTAACCTGTTTAATACTCTTATTGAAATGCACTCGCCAAAGATTTTGTCGGTTGTTCGGGGAGTCGTTTCCAACAGAGAGGATGCCGAGGAGGTTGCTCAGGATGTTTTCGTAAAAGCCTACTTCTCTATTAAGTCATTCCGGGGAGAGTGTTCTTTTTCAACCTGGCTGTTCCGTATTGCATACAATATGTCGGTATCTAAGACCAGGCTTAAGAAAAGAGAACACATACCTATCGAAAAAACAGGCAATATCCCGGATAATGCTTCACTAAAGGAGCAGGAAAATTACATGGACAGAGAGAGACAATATAAAATATTAAATCAGATAATCGGAGAGCTGGATGTATCGGACAGATTTTTGATAATCTCCTTTTATAATCACGAAAAAAGTATAAAAGAGATTGCAGAGATAACGGGAATGAGCGAGTCAAATGTAAAAGTGAAGCTGCACAGGATAAAAAAAAGATTAAATTTGTTAATGGGAGATAAAATGGAGGTGTGCTATGGATGAGAATGACAAAAACTTAAAAGAACTTTTTGCCGGATTTTCCGACGAATCGGTTCCTTTCAATTTTGAAGTAAAAATTCAGAATAAAATAGAGGCAAGGCTTATTAAAAAGAAAGAAAACAATGAACTTTTTCTTCAAATCTCATTTGCCGTAATTATTGCTGCTATTATGTCTGCTGTTCTCTATTTTTTAAATTTTAAATATTTTGGACTACAAATTAGCAGTCTTAAATTTCTATTCGCAGACAGTATAAATTTCACCGGTAAGATAAAATCTATGTTTTCTGATAGTCTCTCGCTTACCTGGTTGATTATCGGACTAAATGTAGTGCTGCTCATTTTTGCAGAAAGATTGATTTCCGAAAAGCTCTCCCGTAAGGAAAAAGAGTAGTTCAATCAAACCTGATGCTCATCACGGAGCAAATCAAATACTGTTTTCACAGGGTTGAAAGTGATAGCAGGAACCTCAACAAAAACGGTGTTCCACTGGCTCATGGCACCATTCCATAATCCCGGCAACTCCTGAGCCCTGAGTGGATGTCCCTCAACACTTTTATTAGAGATAAACCCGGTTTCCGGATCGATATATTTGTGCAAATCAAATTTTTCTCCATTGTAATTTATAAAAGAGCAGGCAAGATCGACAGGATTAAAGTGTGTCGATTTTTCCAATAGCTCTTTATATGATGAGTCATTTGCATTTAATTGCGCGCTCTCCAGTATCTGAAGAGAGGTTGAGCCATCGGCATCTCTTACGATAAATGGGCCTCCTCCGGGCTCTCCTGTGTTCTTTACCATCCCGCATACACGAACCGGCCTGTTTAATTTTTCCCTTATAAAATCCTTTAGAATCTCATCGGGAACGGATGGAAGCTTGATACACAAAACCTTATCCATAAAATCGGAAACTTCAAGAATAAGCTCGTAATTATACTCTCCATCCAACGCTCTGAGGTAGTTAAAGATTTTTCTTTGAACTTTAATTAATGCTCCTCCCAATACCTTTTTCCACTTGACTGTTTCCGGAAGAAGGCTCTCCTTGGCAACATTGTCAATATTCTTAATAAACACTATTGAAGATGTAATTTCATCGAGATTCTCAATAAGAGCACCATGTCCTCCCGGCCGGAACAATATTGACCCGTCCGGTTTTCTGAATGGCTCGTTGTTTTCATCAACGGCAATAGTGTCAGTAGATGGTTTTTGGAGTGTAAAACAGACATCTGTATAAAGACCTTTCTCATTTAGAAATTTATCTCTTATGCTTTCATTAAGCTTTGAAAAGTACGCAAGATGCTCAGGAGAAACAGTGACGGTCATTCTAACGACTCCGTCCCGGCTTTTGGCATACTCGCAGGCCTCCAGCAGATGCTCCTCAAAGGGAGTTCTGGATTCGCTTTCATATTTGTGAAACTTAATCAACCCTTTTGGAAGCGAGCCGTAATTGAGACCGTCTTCGAAAAGCAGTAATCTCAAAACATCAGTTTTCTTATCTGAATTAAAGTTTTTGCATTTACTGAGTTCGTCATAAAACGCAAAATTATCCAGTTTCCCGAAGAACAGACCGGCCTCGTGTCCATCTGAAAAAGGCTCTCCTTTTTCAAGAGATATTAACATGTCATACAGGCTACGAAACATTCTTGTTGCCGCTCCTGATGCCGGTACAAATTTTGAAATTTCACCTTCGAATGAGTCAAATTCATTAATCAATTCCTGAATTTGATTTTCATCAAATATGGATATACCTCTTTCTGCTGTTGCAGGTGATACAATGTCGGGATAAGCAAATCCGTTCCTGAAAAAGTATAGTTGCTGCTCTGCCGCGAAAGCTGTTATTCCTTTTTCCTGAAATTGGGTTAAATCATTTTCACTAAACATGGCTCTTATTTTTGATGATTTTAATAAGGTCAAAAAATTCCGGAGTAAATTCCCTTCTGTAGTTATAATTTCCTCTTAGAAGTTCAAAGGATTCCGGATTCATTCTCAATAATATATCATCATTTTGTATTGAATATATTATATTGAGAAGTGAACATATATTTTCGTAATCCGAAAGATTTTCGTCAGGCAGAAAATTATAAGACGGCACCAATGGAATTTCAATTTCAAATTTCGCAAGGTCTTCCATTTCAAAAAAAGCACCTAACTGATTGACAACCATTCTTGTGGCATTAATTTTTCCTTCGAGTGAGTAACCCGCAATATGTGGCGTGGCAATAGTGGAAATATCAAGCAGATCCTTATTTATTTCTGGTTCGTTACTCCACACATCTGTAATAATTGCTGCAAGCCTTTTTCCGGATTTAACAAGCTCGGGCTCGTCACATACTTCTCCCCTTGAAGAATTGATGAATATCGCACCTTTCTTAATTCTCCTGAAAAAATCCGA
>JAGDMC010000096.1 GCA_017860395.1 Bacteroidota bacterium
AAAGAACAATTGACTCCTGCCGTTAATGCCGTGTATAATCTTGGCAAAGAGCGGCCTTGCGACAAATGCATATTCTGGGGGCTGGGCGTAGGCATTGAAAAGAATCCGGAGCTCGGCGATATAATATTTCACTGGGGCGATAACGGCAATTTCAAAGCGTTGTTCATAATCGTTCCTGCCCAAAAGGGACGTCCCGCAAGTCACCTTGTATACTTCACCAACAGCTCGTTCGGACACGACATAATCAATCAGATTGTGCCGCTGTTCTACAATATCAAGAAGCCGCTGCAAATCAGCGCATGGATTAACGACTAGTTCCCTTCCCGGCAAATTAGTTGGATACTAGATGGTTGCTAAAAACAAACAGACATTATGTCTGTTTGTTTTTAGCAACTGTTTGTTATCCAGACTTTTGTTCAAATAAAAATGCAAATAATTATGAATATTTGCTTTTTTAGTTGTATAACTGAAAAACCCGTTATATATTTGTAAAAACAGTTACAAAGATGAAAAGACTTACAAGAAAAGAAGAAGAAGCAATGAAGATCCTTTGGAAAGCAAAGAAGGGCTTCATTAAAGATCTGATTAACCTTCATCCTGAGCCTAAACCTCTTTATACAACTTTTTCATCGCTCATCCGTGGGCTTGAGGAGAAAGGCTATGTGGACCACAAAGCGTATGGCAAAAACCATGAATACTTTCCAAGTGTAAAGAAGGAAGAGTACAGGAAATTATTTATGAAAGAAGTTGTAAGCGATTATTTTGGCTCCTCATACAAGAATGTTGTCTCGTTTTTTGTGAATGAGAAAAAGCTAAATGCTGAGGATTTAAAAAAATTAATTGAAATCATTGAAAAGGGCGAAAAAAATGGATAATCTGATTTTATATCTCTTAAAGGTTTCGGTTGCTTCAATGGTGTTATACCTTTGTTATCTTCTCCTCTTTAGCAGGGATACTTTTTACCGTAGAAACAGGATTTTGCTTATTGGGATTTTACTGGTATCAATACTATTGCCATTTCTGAAGGTATCCGGTTTCTTCCCGGTTTATGCCGATTCTGTGTCAACAAATCCGATGATTGTATTAATTTCATCGGGCTCCAATATTGGAGCAGCTGTTTCGGAGAAGATTACCTCTTTCGACTTGAACAATTTCCTGCTATGGCTCTACTTTTCAGTCACCGGCATTATTCTGCTGAAGGTATTGGTTAGTTTGGCCAAAACCTGCATGATAATCAGGAAAGGAACTATACTGGAGAATGGTTTTCCAAAAGTTATCATCACGGATAAGGAATATCCGCCTTTTTCTTTCTTTTCAAACATTGTAATTCCGAGAAAAATTTATGAGGAAGGAGATTACCTGGAGATACTGAGGCATGAAAATGCTCATGTCCGTCAGGGACATACTTTTGACCTGCTCTTAACCGAATTGCTGATTCCGTTTTTATGGTTTAATCCGTTTATCTGGTTAATAAAAAGGTCTGTTATATTAAATCATGAATATCTGGCAGATAACTTAACAATAAAGGGTGCGCCAAGTGTAAAAGAATATCAGTATAAACTGCTAAGCATCGCTAAATATCAAATGAATATTCCTATGGCTCACAATTTTTCAAGTTTAATTAAAAATAGAATTATCATGATTAACAAAAAACCAACTCGTAATTATGCGGCTCTGAAGAGTATTATGATTCTTCCGGTAGTTGCAATCCTGTTTGTGCTGTTTTCATTCAAACCGGAATCAAACACGTTAGTGAACGGTTCTCAGGGACAATTATTCTCAAAATCTTCAGAAGCTGAGATTAGTAAGTTTGTAGCAAAAAATGTTCTCTACCCTTTGGAAGCAAAAAACTTATCTGATACAGGAAAATTTTTCGTTGTAGTAAAAATGAATAAGGGAGGAGTAATAAAGGACTGTAAATTCTTTACTGATAAAGGCAAAGTAGAAGTTCCAATTTTGGAAGAAATAATAGCGGTTGCTTACAAAAATAATTCTACGAGTGTAGCAAAATCTGATAAAGAGCATCTGGCACTTAAAGCAGAATGTCTTCGTATTGCAAATAAACTTTCTGAACTTCAAATACCTGAGTGGAAAGATAAAAATGTTGAATTTGCTATTTCCATAAATTTCCAGTTACGATAAGCAGAGACTGAATAGTTTGTCTTAGGTGTAAAGCATAAAAAAGCCTCTCAATCAGATGATCGAGAGGCTTTTTGTGTATTGGGAAAAATTACAATTCGTTGGCAATTACCATATAATTACATGAATCCGAAGGGAAAACTTCTCCATAAAGCTTAAATGGGGTTCTGGCCGGATTATTTACATTAAATCCTATGGTTTCAATTATTTCTACGTAATTATCACCCTTTTGCATTACAATTTTAAATTTACCGGTAGTAACTCTGCCTGAGAAATCGAAAGTAACAGTGACATTTCCGTTATCATCCAATTTGTAAATATAATTTTTTACTTCACAAACGTGTCTTGGGGCGCTTTTGGCAAATACTCCCTGTAAAACGAGTTTGTTGTTTTCAAACCCCATGAAATTTTTCCTGTCGTATGGTGTTCTGTTGTCATCCGGCAGGATTCCGAAGGTCTTTGATTTCAAAACTTCCTTTGCAATCTCAAACTTAGCTTTCCTCGCGATTTCAATAGAATCTTTTTTGTTTTGTGGCTGGCTGAATCCACTAACAGTTGACAATAAAAAAAACATACTCATCAGACATAATGAGTAAGCCAAAAAACTGCATTTCCCTTTCATGATATTTAGATTAGAGTGTTAACAATTCAAGAACATTAGTCTGAACCAACCTCAATCTCTTACACGGAGCTGTATAATTACACAAAATGCAGCAAAAATTATACCAATAGATGTTATGAGTGCTTGCTGTGTGGCAGATACTAAAAAGGACGGCATCTTAGATGCCATCCTTTTTAGTATCTGCTTGGCAATAAGAGCATTGTCAAGCCTTGTCAGGATATCTCAGTACAAAATGGTAAAAATTATACTTTCTCTACCGGTACCTGTATTTCTGTGAGCCATTCTTCTTCTGACTCTTTGTTCCAGATGCCATCGATGTAGCAGAATCTGGGATCATCTGCAATCCTAAAACCGTTTTGCTCGATATATTCGTACAGACGGGCAAAAGTTTGAGGGAAAGTATCGTAGACTCCATAGTGATTTGCACAAATTGCTGTTTTGACTGCGGCAACATTTTTAAACTGTATCAGTTCCGAATTCTCGCGTTTTTCTACAACGGCCTCGCAATATTCAAGATCAATATTTGTGTCGCTATACTCTTTGTTGTGGTCAATCGTATAGGCATATTCGGGTTTCGCGCAAATGCACCCAAGCCGCGCCATCTCCGGCCCTATTACGTTTGGGCACAAATTGAATAATTCCTGATAACTTGTTATGACTCTCCTGTGGCTGGCAACTATAACAGCCGGCAATGATTTGATAATTACTTGTTCCATGATTTTCTTTTTGTGGAGAGTGCTTTCCAATCGCGATAGTTCTGTTTGCCTCCACTGAAGTTTCTGCATTTCCTGTTTACATTGTTCAATTTTCGATTGAATTTGATCGATGTCCGGCGTTTGGTTTTCTTCGTCAAAAACCTCCCGAATCTCTTCAAGAGAGAATCCCAATTTTTTAAGAAAAATTATTTGATTCATCTTATTCAGTTGGTCAACTCTGTAATACCTATATCCGGTCCATTGGTCAATTTCGTCGGGCACAAGAAGTCCTATTTCTTCGTAATGGCGTAACGTTTTAATCGTAACCATGTTGAGTTTGGAAAACTCTCCGATTTTAAATTTGATTTTGTGTTCGTTCATAAACTTTGCGCAATGTTTACGGATACAAATATATACTATGACCCAGGGTACGAGTCAAGAGTTTTAAATAAAAAAAGAATTATTTTACGTGATTCTTCTTTTAGAAAGTATCTGAAAAGAATTAAATCTCGGTTTCGATAATCGTGTAATTACATGAATCCGAAGGGAGAACTTCTCCGAAAAGTTTTAAAGTCCTGGGAGAATTTTCAGGATTAGTTATGGGGCCAATAATTGATTTCTCATTTCTAATAATCTCAATAATTTCTACATAATTGTCTCCCATTTGCATATTAATAACAAAACTTCCTATAACAGCCTTGCCGGAGAAATCGAAAGTAACAGTAATATTTCCATTATCATCTGATTTGTAAATATAATTTTTTACTTCACAAGCATTTCTTACTGCGTTTTGGGAAAAGATGCCTTGTAAAACGAGTTTGTTGTTTACAAACCCCATGAAATTTCTCCTTTCGTATTTGGTTCTGTTGTCGTCCAGCATGATTCCGAAGGTCTTTGATTTCAATAGTTCCTTAGCAATCTCAAACTTTGCTTTCCTCGCGATTTCAATAGAATCTTTTTTGTTTTGTGGCTGGCTGATTCCACTTACGGTTGACAACAAAAAAAACATACTCATCATACATAATGAGTAAACCAAAAAACTGCATTTCCCTTTCATGATATTTAGATTAGAGTGTTAACAATTCAAAAGCATTAATATGAATCAACCTCAATCTCTTACACGGAGCTGTATAATTACACAAAATACAGCAAAAATTTTATAATAGCAACATCGGCGAAGTCAATTATTTGCATAAAATCTATATTTGTACTTGAGAAATATGATAAGTGATGAACAATTCCGATTCGACACGAAACGAGTACATTAAACGAATCAACATAGTAGTTGAATACATTGAGTCGCATCTTGACGAGGATATGGACTTATGCAAACTCGCTTCAATGGCAAATTTTTCGCAATTTCATTTTCATCGTATAACAAAAGCTTTCCTGGGGGAGCCTATTTATTCCTTCATCGCACGAACAAGAGTCGAGACTGCAGCTCGATTGCTGCGTTATACCAATGATGAAATCTCGGACATTGCCTATCGGATAGGTTTTGAAACGCCATCATCTTTATCCAGAGCTTTTCGAAAGCATTATGGTATTTCTCCAATAAATTATCGTAAAAACATTAAATTCAAGATTATGGATCCTGTAAGAAAAACGGTTACAATAGAACTTAAGAAACCGGTAATATCGGTTATCGAACCAAAACAGGCAATATATATACGCCTGTTGGGAGAATACAAAAGTTTGGATTTCGGTTCGGCCTGGCAAAGTTTGTGGGGGTATGTCAAGAGTGAAAAACTCTTTTCGGCCGGTATAGAGCATATCGCTGTTTACATAGACGACCCTCATGTTACGGATGTGAATAAATTGCGTACAGATATTTGTCTGGTTGTCCGCAAACCGGCAGTAGCAAAAAATGAAATTGGCGTTAAGACTATCGAAGGAGGGAAGTACGCCAAATTCACATATATCGGTTCATACGAACATCTGGGCGAAGTATATGATAAAATTTACTCCGAATGGCTTCCAAACAGCAATGAAACTCTTGGCGACAGAAGCTGCTATGAAAAATACTGCAACAATCCCATGAACACTGCTCCTGAGAAGTTGCGGACAGAAATCTATCTGCCTTTGAAATAGTTTGACTAGGCGTTCTAAATAATCCCGAAAATTGAGGGAGAGATAATAAAAATGGCTTACAAACTGTAAGCCATTTTTTTATTTACACCGGCGGGACATTTTTCAGAAACCTTTCGGATGTATTTGAAAAATATCAAATAGTTGTAATCAATTCCAAAACCGGATATGTCGGTTCGCTGAATCCGAATTTCCTGTATAGCTTTTCGCCGGCTTTAGTGGTGTGAAGAGAGATTTTGCTGATACCCCGGTTACGGGCTTCATCTATCAGATGCTGAAGTATCATGGCTGATATTCCGTTGCTTCTAACGTTAGGTATTGTATACATATTCAGAATGTCTCCTTCAAGGTAAGACGACTGGTTAAAATCTCCCGGTATTTTCTTAATTACCATTGCCCCAAAGCTGAGAATCTCGCCTTTAAGCTCGGCCATATACGCGAAAAATCGCTTTTCGGCCAATGCTTCTTTAAAAAAGAGAGTCAGCTCTTCGCTAAGTTTTTTCTGATATTCAGG
>JAGDMC010000097.1 GCA_017860395.1 Bacteroidota bacterium
CTTGGTGCCTGTATCGGGGAATGTCCGGTTGGAGCAATTGAACTCATCGAAAAAGAGGCTGAGCCTTATAACGAAATTGCAGTAATGGAAAGGATATCTCCAAAAGGAGAAAAAGTTGTTCTTGCACACCTTATGCACCTCAAAAACCATGGAGAGAATGAGTGGTTTAACCAGGGTATTGAATGGTGCTCAAAGAATAATTTCAAAATTGATGTTCCCGGATTATCAGAAATAAAAAAGGAGCCTGAAGCAAAACAAGAGAAAATGGCATGTGGGTGTCCCGGTTCCATGGAGCGCGATTTCAGAGCAGATAAAAATATATCCGGTATGGCATCAGCTGAATTGGTTAGTGGGTCGTCCGAGTTAAGACAGTGGCCTGTTCAGTTGCACCTGCTAAACCCTATGGCAGGATATTTTCAGAAAGCAGATGTACTTTTGGCTTCTGACTGTTCTGCATTTACACACGGCTCTTTCCACGCCACATTCCTTAAAAACAAAATCCTCGCTATCGCATGTCCCAAGCTGGACAGCAATACGCAGAGTTATTCTGATAAACTTACTTCTATGATTGACAACTCCCTTATCAACACTCTAACGGTACTCATAATGGAAGTTCCTTGTTGCGGAGGTCTTTTACAGCTGGCAAAAGCAGCCCGCGAAAAAGCATCAAGAAACATCCCGTTAAAAGTAATGGTGATGTCTGTAAAAGGAGAGATAATAAAAGAAGAATGGGTTTAGAAATTAAACCCATTCTCAATAATCTCATTATTTTTTGTTTTTGAACAGTAGCCTGTCGAGTGAATAGTTTCCCGGACCCAGCAGAAGCAGTACGGTAAAAATTCCAAGATATAAAAGGGCCATCTCTTTCACTCCAAGAGGATCGGCGCCATGCACTACAAAAACAGCCACTCCCATTGTAAACATTAGAGGGAGAATTGCAAGTCTAGAAAGCAGGCCTAATATTAAAAAGATAGCGGCAACAAATTCGGAACCTATAGCAAGTATAAGTGACAATTGGACTCCAAGGCCTATTGGATCGGCAAACCCCTGAGAATATGCCTCAAAGTTCTGGATTTTAGCCCAGCCGTGAGTCATGATTAAAATTCCGGCAAACACTCTGAATAGTAAAAGAGCGATTGAATTTCCCTGCTCCTTTAAGGGAGCTCCCTGAATAAAAAATTTAAACATAATTGTCATTTTTTAAGGTTAATTTTTTATATATTGTTTGAGGATATTCTCTATATCACTAAACGCCATCGACATAACCTCTTCGACAACACCTCCTGTCTGAGCAGCAAGTACACCCGAATTCATTCTGGAAATTTTTGTTTTCCCGTCCGAGGTTTCGTATACACTCAGCCTGCAGGGCATAAGGCTTGAATATATTCTTTCACTGTCATTTCTGAGGATTTTAACAGAATAATCCGGCCGGCATACTTCCATTATTTTAACAGGCAGAACATCAAAATTATTCTTAATTAGCGTCCCCTGAAGATCGTGAATATGCGTTACCTTCCATCCTGCAGAAACAATGCTTTCGGACAGTTTTTCAACAGTCTCGTCAAAACTATACTTACTTTCGTTCTCTATAAACATTTCCATAATAAGTCATTTATTATTGTAAATCAATTATGCGGGAAAGAGGATATGATATTTCAAGGTCTCTCTCTTCAATATCACTCAGCATTTTCTTTCCCTCCTTTGTAAGGACAAAATACATTTGTCGTTTGTCTTTGTCTCCAAGTACTCTTTTAATATATCCTTTTTCCTCAACCGATCTGATGAGTTTAGATGTATTTGAGCATGTAAGATTAATCTGTTCTGCTATTTCTCCCGAAGATAGTCTTGATTCTTTAAGGCAGCAAAGTATCATACCTTCGTTAAGGCACATCGAAAAAACCTTTTGAAATTTATTCTCATAATCTGCGATTGAACGGCAGACATCTCTTATAGCGCAGATTTTCTTCATTTTACAATTTCTTTTTTAAAAGAGTATTTTCTATTATTTTCTTTAATTCCTCTTTGGGAAGTGCTCCCTGAATTACCTGCGGATTTGCGCCCATGGGGATAAACAACATTGTAGGAATACTGCTTATGCCAAAAGCGGCAGACAACTCCTCTTCCTTATCGGTATCAATTTTATAAATATAAATGTCACCCTTGTATTCGGCTGCCAGTTCTTCAAGAATTGGCGCAACTGTTTTGCACGGACCGCACCATGACGCATAGAAATCTACAATAGCCGGTTTGTCTCCCAGATATTTCCATTCAGACGGATTTTCTTCATAGTTGATAATTTTCTTAAGAAACTCAGCTTTAGTAAGATGAATGGTATAAACTTTACCCGCATCAGATGCTATTGCACTGCTGCTGTCTCCATTCTTCGTGTTTGCACCGCAACCTGTTACAACTAATAACATAAGTAAAAACGGAACTATTTTTTTCATCATTATCAATATTCTTTAATTAGTTTCTGCAAATATAAATATTATTTCCACTAAAACAAATTTCCATTGGAAAATATTTTTGGAGAATTAAGAAAAAATGCTTTTTTTTGTAAATAATTTATAATAGCAACAATCATGGACGAAATATGTAAAATCAAAGACCTGTACAGAGCGTTATACACTTTTGAAAAAGAGTTCCAGCAAAAATATGATATAACCATCAATGAGGCAATGTTACTATGTTCCATGAGCGACGGAGTTGCAAGAAGTGCGAACGAAATCTGTGAATTCATAGGGCTTTCCAGTTCAAGAGGTTCAAGAGTGATAAACACTACAGAATCCAAAAAATTCATATTGCGCCATATGGGAGAAGAGGATAAAAGACAAATGATTTTTACCCTCACAGAAAGCGGAGAGAAAAAACTTTCTGAAATGCACAGCGAGTCCATTGCTATTATGGCGAAGTTTAAAACTATTTTAACATAATTTTTGATTACAATTATTTTTAATGAAATATATAATAGTCGGGGGAGTTGCCGGAGGGGCAACCGTTGCTGCAAGGCTAAGGAGAGAAGACGAAAGCGCAGAAATCGTACTTTTTGAAAGAGGAGAGTTCATCTCTTATGCAAATTGCGGATTGCCATACTATATAGGCAATACAATAACATCCAGGAACCAGCTTTTTGTACAGACCGTTGAGGGCTTTACCAGCCGGTACGAAATAGATATCAGAGTAAATTCCGAAGTTGAATCAATTGATACAGTCTCAAAGAGTGTTAATGTGTTCAACCTGATAACCGGCAAAAAATACGCAGAAAAGTATGACAAGCTTATACTTTCCCCCGGTGCCGAACCAATCAGACCGCCCATAGAAGGAATCAATCATCCTGACATTTTTACTCTCAGAAATGTACCTGATACAGACAAAATTAAAGAGATTATTACTCGTAAAAATGTAAAAAAAGCGATAATCGTAGGCGGGGGATTCATTGGACTTGAAATGGCCGAAAACTTCCGTCATTTGGGTATCGATGTTGATCTCGTGGAAATGGCCAATCAGGTGATGGCAACGCTGGATTACTCAATGGCTTCGATAGTACATCTTGAACTCGCCGCTAAAGGTGTGAGGCTGCACCTCAATGACAGCGTGGTATCATTTGGGGGAGACAGTTCAAGAGTTAATGTTACTCTAAAAAGCGGCAAAGAGCTTTCGGCAGAAATTGTCATTCTAAGTATCGGAGTCCGGCCGGAAACAAGGCTTGCAAAAGAGGCCGGTCTTGAAATTGGAATTACCGGAGGGATAAAGGTGAACGAATATCTGCAGACATCCAACCCGGATATATATGCTCTCGGAGACGCAGTTGAAGTTGTCAATATTGTGACCCGCAAACCTGTACTGATTCCTCTTGCCGGCCCTGCAAACAAAATGGGAAGAATTGTTGCCGACAACATTGTATACGGCAATGTCCAAACTTACGAAGGGTCTATTGGGACAGGTATTGCAAAAGTTTTTGATTTGACGGTTGCATCCACCGGAACCAATGGTAAAATACTCAAAAGGGAAGGTATTGAATATATATCATCTTTTACCCACTCAGCTTCACACGCCGGCTATTATCCCAATGCACTGCCCCTGTCTGTAAAGATTCTCTTTTCTCCTTCCGATGGAAGACTATTCGGAGCACAGGTTGTAGGATTTGAAGGTGTTGACAAGAGAATTGAGATGTTTGCCCAGACAATAAGAAATTCCGGAACAATATACGATTTAATGGAAATTGAGCATGCATACGCCCCACCTTATTCATCGGCAAAGGACCCGGTAAACATGGCCGGTTTCGTGGCAGACAACATAATAAAAGGAAGGGTTATGATTTTGCATTGGGAAGAGATTGAAAAGCTTGTTCCCGGAAATGATTTTCTGCTGGATGTAAGAACTAATGAGGAATACAAATTTGCACATATCCCGGGTGCCGTAAATATTCCTGTTGACGAGATAAGGCTGAGGCTTGACGAAGTTCCTGCGGGTAAAAGGATAGTTATATATTGTGCCGTAGGGCTAAGGGGATATATTGCCTCCAGAATCCTCTCCCAAAACGGGTATGATAATGTCTTCAACCTCTCCGGAGGATTCAAAACATATTCTGCCACCAAGTGCCTCCCGGTTGCAAATCAGATTTTTGGAATCAGAGTATCATCAGGAGATGTGAGTGATCTTGAAAAATAATTGAACCTATCATGAAAAAGATATTTCTTTTTGCATTTGCAGTCTTAGTTATTCAACTTTTTCCTGTATCCGTGTTAAACGGGAAAGGCCGGAACAAAGAGGTTAAAGTCATAACATACAATATACATCACGGCAACCCGCCGGCAGAAAAGGGCAAAATTGATCTTGATGCGATTGCAGAGGTTATCTCAAACAGCAAAGCCGATTTTGCACTCCTTCAGGAGGTTGAAAATGGGACAACCCGCTCTTTTGGAATGAATCAGGCAAAGGAACTCTCTCAAAAAAGCGGTCTCAGGTACTATCTGTTTTTTAAAGCTATAGATTTTGCAGGAGGAGATTATGGAATTGCAATACTCTCACGCTTTCCTGCCGATTCATCTAAAAGCATACGCCTTTTTGCACAGGAAGGTGGAGAGCAAAGGGTAATGGGATTGATTTATACTGCAATTCCCGGGTTTGGGAAAGTATGTGTTGCCACCACTCACTTCGATTTGCCAAACAAAATCCGGACTGTTCAGGTAACCCAGGCAGACAGTATACTAAAAGCAGAATCTTTACCGGTAATATTCGGAGGAGACTTGAATGCACAACCGGACAGTCCTGAGTTGAAAATACTTTTTGAAAACTATCTTACATCCGGACCTCCTCATAGGTTTACTTTTCCAAATAAAAATCCCGACAGAACAATTGATTACCTCTTCACGGGCAAAAAAAGCGGATTTAAAATCAAAGATTACAGCGTAATTGAGAACATTGATTCTTCCGATCATTTACCTCTTACAATGACTTTATTGTATTCTTTTTGACAAAGCGGGCTTAATAATTGTTAAATTTGAATCTAAAATCATTTTCAAATGAGATATTTCTACAAATTTCTTTTATGGATCATGGGATGGAAATTAATGGACCCTCCCGCCCCGGATCCAAAATGCATAATTCTTGGCGTACCTCATACTTCTGCCTGGGATTTTCTAATCTCTTTCCTTTATTATAACTCAATGGGACGTACTGCCTATGTAATGGTAAAAGAGGAGTTTTTCAGAGGTCCTTTCGGACCTGTTCTTCGGGCAATGGGCGGCATTCCGGTTCGTCAGGGAAAAGGAGCCACAGTTGCAAAACAGATGATTGACGAATTCGCAAAAAGGGAGATTATGCACCTGGCTATTGCCCCGGAAGGGACAAGAGCATTGACCGAGAGGTGGAAAACCGGCTTTCATACTATTTCTAAAGCGGCTAACGTTCCGGTATATCTTGGCTATTTTGACTGGGGTAAAAAAGAGGTCGGAGTAGGAGAAAAATTTGAACTTTCAGACGATGTTCCCGGAGATTTGAAAAAAATCCGGCAATGGTACAAAGATAAGGGTGTTGTGGGAAAG
>JAGDMC010000098.1 GCA_017860395.1 Bacteroidota bacterium
TCCTGTACTCCGGTAGCACCTGCATTGTTAAATGCATATCCCTCAACTCCTATTACACGGATTTTAGGGAACCCTTCTACTAAATTCATACACTTCTTAAAATTGTCCATATAATTTGAGCAACAGAAGTTCCCGGTAGTAGTGAGCGACCTTAGCGGGTCAAAATCAAATGAAGCACGTACTGAATCGGCTTTAATGCCTTGTGCTTTAACAACGGCTATAAAAGATTCGATAATTGCAGGAGTCTCGCATGAGCATCCCTCGAAATTTACTTCGGTTTTCGAAAGGTCAATACCTTTAAGAAGAACCTCCATTTTGCTTTGTGAAATAGCTTTTTTGCCATTTATGCAGAATGCTACTGATTCTACTCCTTTTTTCAGACCATCCACTGCCTGGGCATTTGCTTTCTCGAAACTCTCCCAGGCGCAATAGCCCTGGCGAACAAGCCAATTGTTCCTTTTGCTGGTACCTCTCACGAATGGAAAAGCCCCCGGAACAGTACCCAAATGTTTAAGATTTGTTAAATCTTCGGCACGATAGTAAGGGCGTACTGAAAACCCCTCCATTGTTTTCCATACGAGTTTTTTCTCGTAATCGGCGCCCTTTAGATCTTTAGTTATCACCTCTTCCCATTGTTGAGTGGAAACAGGTGGAAACTCAGCAAATAATTTTTCTGCCATATTTGTTATTTTAATTATTGAAAGTTGCCAAAATTAATTCGGCAAAGGTATAAATTCTTTCCTCATATTAAACCTTTTTGCTGCTTTTTAGTCCTATAAGCAGATTCACAATTTAAAAACAATAAAGTAATGAAAAAAGTATCTATTTTATTGACAATGTTGACCATAGCGTTAACAATGTCTGCTCAGCAGCAAAATATCCAGTTTCACAAACAAGGCATGATGAAAGCCAATCCTGAGATGATGAAATCTCAGCTTACACCGGATCAGCAAAAACAAGTAGCCGAATTGAAGCTAAAACATCAAAAAGAGACTCTTCAGATCAACAATGAGCTTAATGAGAAAACAGCTCAGCTTAAGACACTTCAGCAAATTGATAAGCCAAACCTTAAAGACATCAATTCAAAAATTGACGAAATTTCGGCTTTGCAAAACAAGAAAATGAAGGCAATGGCTGCACACAGAAATAGCGTAAGGTCTTTATTGACAGAAGAACAAAGAATTCATTTTGACCTAAGAATGGGTAAAGGTGAAATGCAAGGCAAGATGGGTAAGATGGAAAAAATGGGCAAAATGAGAAAAATGGATTGCAAAGATTGTAATATGGAAGGTCCAAAAATGGAAGGAACTCCAATGGCAGGCCATGGCATGATGCACAAAGAAGCAGAAGCTCCAAAGGCTCAGACAAAATAAATGGTTAATGTTAATTCAAAATGAACGGCCGGGGGAGGGGAGATTATTCTCCTTTCTCCAGTTCGTTTGCCTGATTGCCATAGTTTAGCATATCGGCTCCGGTATTGTTGATATTTTTTAGTTTAGGTAATGTCGTCTTAGTTTTCTCGTCTTTATCAGCAGTATCGGTGCCGGTATCTTTTTTTCTCGTTTTAAGAACAGCTTTTCTTAGTTCAAAATTCTCCCCAAGATATTTCTTTCTCACCTCCGGGTTATTTGCCAAAACTTCGGCTGACCCGCTCTCAAGAATACTCCCTTCGTATAAAAGATAGGCACGGTCTGTTATTGCAAGAGTTTCGTGGACATTGTGGTCGGTAATAATTATGCCAATATTCTTTGTTTTAAGATTGGCAATGATGTGCTGAATATCTTCTACTGCTATAGGGTCAACTCCGGCAAAAGGTTCGTCAAGAAGTATGAATTTTGGATCAATTGCCAATGCTCTTGCAATTTCGCATCTTCGCCTCTCCCCTCCGGAAAGCTGGATTCCATAACTCTTGCGCACTTTTTGCAGGCCAAACTCATCAATAAGTATTTCAAGCCTCTCCATCCTCTCTTTTTTTGTGTAGTCGTGAAGCTCCATCACCGCAAGAATATTGTTTTCAACACTTAATTTGCGAAATACAGATGCCTCCTGGGCAAGATATCCCAACCCTTTTTGTGCCCTCATATACATTGGGAGTCCGGTGATTTCTTCGTCGTCAAGAAATATTTTCCCTGAATTTGGTTTAATGAGTCCGGTTATCATATAAAAACTGGTCGTTTTACCGGCACCGTTTGGCCCAAGCAAACCAACAATCTCTCCCTGTTCAACCTCAATTGAAACACCTTTTACGACAGTCCTTATTCCGTATTTTTTTACAAGATTGCTACAATGTAATCGCATATTGTTTTATTTAGGCCCTTACTTAAGCTCGAGTTTAAGATCTTTTTGAAGTTCCCGCATTTCGGGATAATTTTCAAGCAGAAACTTAGCCTTCTCTTCGGGCATATATAATTTAGTCTCTTTTGTTTCTTCGGCAGATTCCACTTCAACAATAAGTTCAATGAAACGGTTGTCCAGTTTGTCGCGAAGAAAAGCGAGCAGCCTGGTTTTACAATTTTTCTCTATCCATGACTTTTGCAAATCGTTCACGACACGGAAATGAATCGTTTTGTCTGCATCCAGTTTCGGTTTAATTTGTGAAATTGCAGTCTTAAGTCTTGGAAGCGATTTTTCTGCCTCTGCCATCTCTTCCCATACTTTCTCAAGCATCTCAAAGTCAAATTCAGATTCTCCCGATTCTTTGGGTTTTTCCTGTTCTGCCTTTACGCTTTTCTCTTCCACTTTCTTGATCATTCCCTTAATTGAAGGTGTCGAGGGGATATATGTGTTTTTTGGCTGAGCAGCCGGTATCTCTTCCTTTGGAGTTTCCTTTTCCACTGCAGGTTCTTCCTTCTTCTCGTGAACTTCGGCTACTGCGGTTTTTTCCGGTTTCACCGTTACTTCTACTGGTTTATCAGATACTTTAGGTTCTGGAATAGAATCCGGGACAACTTCCTGAGGGGTATTGATTCTTGCAAGTTTAACCAGGGCAAACTCTATATGGAGCCGCTGGTTGCCGCTCTGCTTGAATCCTGCTTCACAGGTTGTTGTAATATTAAGTGCGTTATAGAGAAAGTTGACAGGGCAATTCCGGGATTGCTCCACATATTTTTCGATTAAAGAAGGAGCAAGTTCAAGCAATTTTGCACTTCTCTCATCTTTGCAAATAAGTAAGTCCCTCAGGTGCGTGCTTAAGCCGCCTATGAAATGAAGGGCATTGAATCCCTTTGAAAGAATCTCATCAAAAATGAGAAGGGCATCTGTATGCTCCCCTGCAAGAAGATGGTTTGTAAGCCGGATATAATACTCGTAGTCGAGTACATTCAGGTTTGAAATAACCTGATCGTATGTAATGTTTTCTCCGCAGAAAGCAACAGACTGGTCGAAAAGAGTGAGAGCATCCCTCATCGCACCATCCGCTTTTCGCGCAATAATGTGCATGGCTTCGGTTTCAATCTTTATCTTCTCTCTTTCTGCAATCTGAGTAAGGTTCCTCACTATGTCTTCAACCGATATTCTGTTGAAATCATATGTCTGACATCTTGAAAGTATGGTGGGAATTATCTTATGCTTCTCTGTTGTTGCAAGAATGAAAATTGCATGAGCAGGCGGCTCTTCAAGTGTTTTCAGAAAAGCGTTGAAGGCCGAAGGAGACAGCATGTGCACCTCATCAATGATATAAACGCTGTATTTTCCAATCTGAGGAGGGATTCGTACCTTTTCATTCAAAAGGCGGATGTCATCCACAGAGTTGTTTGATGCCGCATCCAGCTCGTGAATGGAAAAAGAACGCGATTCGTCAAAAGCGATGCAGGATTCGCATACTCCGCACGGATCCATATTTTCCGATAGGTTTAGACAATTAATTGTCTTTGCGAATATGCGCGCACTGGTAGTTTTCCCTACTCCGCGGGGCCCGCAAAAGAGGTATGCGTGTGCAAGCTGGTTTTTGAGAATAGAATTTTTAAGAGTTTTTGCGATATTCTCCTGTCCAATAAGCGTCTCAAAACTTGTTGGTCTGTACTTTCTGGCCGAAACTATAAATCTTTCCATACCCCACAAAAGTAAGAATTTTTATCTAATTTTGCATCTATAACAACAATCATGATGAGACAATTATTTGCCCTTCTTTTTTCCTTTTTTGTCATCACAAATCCCTCTTACGGACAGGAGATTTTTGGCAAGGCCAAGAACAATTTCCGGAACTTCGCCGGCAAGACCACCATGGTTGTTGCAAATTCAACTGATTTTACCGATCTCTCAATCATGGATGCAGTAAAAACGGGGTGGAAAATATCTCCGTTTGAAATTTGTACCCTATCCGAGTTTGAAAAGTTAAAAACCGATACCTCTTATTATTTTCTGATGAGAGTGGATGGAAAGTTCAAAAAAGAAGGAGAGGCAAAGATTGAATATCTCACACTTGTAAAAGGTGGCCCGGAATCAAAAAAAGGAATTTCTAAAATGTATGAGATTGCTACTCTTCCGCTTCAGGCCATTGGTGACGAGTCCGGTGAGGCATTCTTTTTTATCCCTGCGTATATAGATATCATTCAGAGTCATGTAATAAATGTAGGTTCGGAAATTCTTAAGGCATACGTGGGAAATTCCTTTTACAGCAACAGAATTGACAATGCAGGGGATAAAAAAATCATATTTGACAAAGAAGATTTGGGCTTTGAACTTGATCCGGCAGAAGCAGATACACTGTTCAGGAAAAAAGTTACAATAGGCGATGAATCCACTGTTGAAAAGGCAATTCTTGAAAGTACCGCAGAGACACTGGTTGGGTTTACGATATCTCCAAAAGGGAATTCATCGGGTTCATATTCGTATAAACTCATAATTGATGCAGAGACACATGACCTTCTTTTTTTTCGCAGACACAAGATATCCGACAGGCTTCCGAAAGGATTTACAAAGGAGGATATCAAGAGAGTCTCAATCCCTTTCAGAAAGTAACAAATGACAATAATTACAAAGAAATTCGAAAACGGTCTCAGATTTGGCTTCCGGGCTGTATCTTCTCCCGTAGCCTATCTTGCGCTTAGCGTCAAGGTTGGCACAAGAGATGAGCATCCCTCCTTAAACGGGATTGCCCACATGACAGAGCACATGCTCTTCAAAGGTACTACCACAAGGAGTTCTGTGAGTATAAACAACTATCTCGAGAGCCTCGGAGGGGAATTGAATGCCTATACGACAAAGGAAGAGACCGTAATTCAGGCAACCGTACTAAAAGAAGACCTTTCAAAAGCCGTTGAACTGCTTTGTGATCTGGCCTTTAACTCAAAATTTCCCGAAAAAGAACTGGAAAAGGAGAAGGAAGTAATTCTTGAAGAGATTAAATCCTACAAAGACTCACCGTCCGAACTCATCTTCGACGATTTTGAAGAGGAGCTTTTTGGCGGCCACCCTTTGGCAGGAAACATACTTGGAACTCCAAAAAGCATAAAGAGAATTACCACAAAAGACATACGCGAATTTACCTCGTTAAACTACCGGCCGGAAAATATGAGTTTCTCAATTGTTGCCGATTTGCCTGTTGAGAAATGCGAGAAACTCGTCAGAAAATATTTTGAGCACACTGGTAAGTTGGCAAATGCTGCTGAGATTCCAATTGTTCAGCCAATGCCACCATGTGTTGGAGGAACGGTAAAAATAATTTCCAAGAGGAGTTATCAGACACACTGCGTTGTGGGCGGCAGAGCATACAGCTTTTACGACAAACGCCGCCTTCCTCTGGCTCTTTTGACAAATATCCTTGGCGGGCCTGCTCTCAATTCCAAACTTAATCAGGTTCTCCGGGAAAAACACGCACTTGCCTACACAATTGATGCGTCTTATACTCCATTTACTGATACCGGAGTATTCTCCGTTTATTTTGGTACGGACAAATCGAGTCTCGATAAATGCATATCATTGGTAACTAAAGAATTTAACCTGCTCAAAGAGAAGGAAATATCTCCCGGAAAACTAAAGGCTGCAAAAAAACAGTTGCTTGGTCAGCTTGCAATTTC
>JAGDMC010000011.1 GCA_017860395.1 Bacteroidota bacterium
GAGCTGGTATCCGCTTATGCTCTCGACTCCCGGATAATTGGCTATTTCGTGTGTGAGCACCATTTGTCCTCCAACCGTGCCCTCGTTGAGGATGAGGGTTTTTACCCTTGCCCTCGAAAGGTATATGCCGGCGGTTAAACCGGCAGGACCTCCACCGATTACAACTGCATCAAAATGATTTGTTTCAGTAGCCATCTTATTAACCTTTCACAGGAGCACCAAATTCATTGTTAAGAATTGATGTTACCTGACCTTTAGTTTGAATGCTTGATGTAGCTTTTACAACCTTGCCGTTTTTGTAGTAAATGGTAAAAGGAATGCCCATGAAACCCCTTACATCCGGGAGATTCCGGATTACATGTGATTCCGGATTGTCAAACTCCATATCACAAAATTTTACGTGCTTGTATTCGTTTTCAATCTCCTCCGCAATTCCGTAAACAGGGATGCACATAGGACCCATTCTTCCACATACAACCATAACGTTTTCGTTTTCACTAAGTATTTTTGCGTGATCCGCAGCCGATTCAATGTGTTTCAGATTTGTGTATAACATAATTTTAATTATTTGATTTTTATTGATAATTAATATGGTGCAAAGGTACGGGAGCAATATTTTCCGTCAAAGGATTTGCCCTTCTTGCAAGACAACTCAGGAATTGAATTGGGACAACTTTATTGTTGAAATAGATTAACTTTGTACAAATCAAAAGGGATAGGAAAATGAAAACAATACTTGAAACCGATAAAGAATATATATGTGATATTCATGCCCCTTGTTTTCAAATGCTCTCTTCCAGGGAACTTGAACTTGTCCGGGCGAGCAAAACTCAGGTTTTGTTTCGCAAGGGGGACTCACTTACAAAACAGGGAACATTTGCATCCTATATTCTGTTTGTAATAAACGGCATTTGCAAACAATACATTGAAGGTTATGGTTCCAGGAGTTTCAACATGAGGATTGTTCAACCCGGAGAATTTGTTGGTCTTTCTGCTGTGTTTACAAAAAATATTTTCAATTATTCTACGGTTGCCCTTACAGATTGCTACGCTTTTCTTATTGAAAAAGATGTAATTGCAAAAGTTATTCAGAAAAACGGACTTTTTGGACTTAATATAATCAAACGCTATTGCGAACAAAATTCAAACCTTTTTTCTACCCTGCAAACTGTCCTTTACAAACAAATGAATGGCCGCATTTCGGAAACGCTGCTTTATCTGAATTCAATAAGGGAGTCACATCCAGATATTTTCCTGCTCCTCTCCCGTAAAGATATTGCCGACTTTGCTGCAATTTCTACAGAGAGTGCGGTTAAACTTCTTAAGAGTTTTGAAAAAGACGGACTTATTGAGTTGCAGGATAAAGATGTCATTATTAGGGATAAAAATGCTCTTGAGGATATAAGCAAGAGGGGTTAAATTCTCATTGTTTTTCTTTCTTTTTTCGATTCGTTTTGTTATATTTGGATAATTACATCCTTATGAAAAAGCTGGATATATATCTGATTGTATTAACGGCGGTGGTTATCCTGTTAATATGGCGTTACGACTCAGCTAACCTTGTAAAGATTGTGTTGTATCTTCTGATTATTATCGGACTCTATTTATCTATCGTGCTTACAAAAATCAAAAAAAAGAGAAAGGAGAATTTATTATTTATCTGGCTCTTCTGATACTATTCACTCTCGTTGTCGTTGCGAATTGCTCTTTGAAGCAGGATGCACTTAAACGAGATGAGAGTTAAGATAATTCAGGGATAAAGCCTCACAACTTTCCACTCTGTCGCGTTTTTGGTAAATCGGAACCGGTCGTGGGATCTTTTAATTCCGCCTTGCCAAAATTCGAAAAGAGCAGGCTCGACAATATACCCACCCCAATGCCCGGGTCTTTTGATTTCACGGTTACTCTCCGATAAATTCTTTATTTCGGAGTCAAACACCTCTCTTTCCTGCAAAGGTTCGCTCTGCCTGGACAGAGCAGAAGAGGCACGGCTCTCTCTTGGCCGTGAATCAAAATAATCGTCGGATTCGACAGTTGAAATTTTCTTTACATTCCCTTCAATTCTTACCTGTCTCACCGAGTTGGGCCAGAAAAAAAGAAGTGCTGCACGATTATTTTCTTCCAGTTGCCGGCCTTTATGACTGTTGTAATTTGTAAAGAAAACAAATCCGGAATCGGAATACTTTTTAAGCAGAACCATTCTTGAAGAGGGCATCATATCATTCCCCACGGTAGATAAAACCATTGCGTTTGCTTCTCCGTTCTCCAGCTCAAGAGCCTCTTTGAACCATTTTTCAAACAGAAGAAACGGGTCATTGTTTAAATCCTCAACATAAAGCGGCTTATGAGAGTAATCTCTCCTCATTCCGTATAATTCTTTTTCCTGCATACTTTTATATAACAAAAAAGTATTACTTTTGATTATTGGTGCAATAAAGATTCTGATTGTTTTATGTAGACCACTATAGGTGCCTATGTCAAAATTTAGGTTCGAATACAGAATAACCATTGCCTACCTCGTTATTGGAGGTTTGTGGATTCATTTTTCAGATACTTTTCTGGTGTCATTAATAGATGACCCGCATATTATCACGAGAATCCAGTCTTATAAAGGATGGTTCTATGTTATTATCACAGCATCAATATTCTTTATTTTTATCCGCAGACACATCGAAAAACTCAGAAGAGCCGAACGCCAGGCTCAGGAGAGTGACAGGCTCAAATCTGCATTTCTTGCCAATGTAAGTCATGAAATCCGTACCCCAATGAGCGGAATCATGGGATTTGCCGAACTTCTTAAAGAACCGGGAATTACGGGAGAACAACAACTTGAGTACATAAAGATTATTGAAAACAGCGGCGAGCGTATGCTCGATCTCATAAATGACCTCATCAATATATCAAAGCTTGAATCGGGGCAAATGAAACTCTTTATTTGCGAGTTTGACCTCAATGAAAAGATGCATCTTCTATATCAGTTTTTTAAAATTCAGGCAGAAGAAAAGAAACTTGAACTGTTTTGTAAGCTGGGGCTAGGAAATACAGACGATGCAATAATTCTTTCAGACAAGGATAAGGTGATATCGGTTCTCACAAATCTGATAAAAAATGCAATAAAGTATACCGATAAAGGATATGTCGAGTTTGGATATATTATTAATGAAGGCACAATTGAATTCTATGTTACAGATACAGGCATAGGAATAGAAAGCGATAAACAGCATTCAATTTTTGACCGTTTTGTGCAGGCAGATATCTCTTTGGCAAGGTCATACGAAGGTGCAGGGCTTGGGCTCGCAATATCTAAAGCTTACGCCGAACTTATTGGCGGTAAGATATGGGTTGATTCACAATATGGAATGGGCTCGACATTTTATTTTTCAATCCCTTATAAGAAGGCACCGGCTCAGCCGGCTAGCAGTTCTAAAGGGTAGTCAGATTGATAATTATACCTCCTGTTAATGCAAAACTGTTTATGCCAAGGTTGGGATGTCTTGTCTCGGCATTGCTAATGTGCCTGAATCCGGGACGGATATTGAGGTAAATATTATCTACCAGTTTTACGTCAAATCCAATGAACAGGTTATCCGAGAATATAAAACCGTCTATCTGTCTGGCAGGAGCTCCGGAGATATAATGAGGACCTGTCGAAAGGAGTGCATAGCAACTGAGATAATCTTTATAAAGTCGTTTGCGGAGAGCTATTCCGACATTAAACCCCAATTCGTATCCCTGCGTATAATTTGATTCTGAAGCGGTATTCAGATATTTTGACGTATTTAACTGCAAAATACCTACAGCATCAAGGCTCCATGTGCGTCTTTCCCAGAAAGTGTAATTGTATTGAAGTTTATGGAACTTTACACGGTACTTGTAATCAAATCCCAAATCGACAATATTGCCCAGTTTTTCGCTGCCGGAACCTATAATCAATCCAATAGAATGTTGTGAAAAAGCAGGTTTTGATAAACAAAATGAAAAAAACAGTAAAGTGATGGAAAAAAACAGGGGTAACCTGGTTTTAATATGTTTGGGGAAGAGATTTGTCATATATGATAGCGAAAAAATACGCTACGAAGTTACATAAAAAACTTAAATCATTTAATTGTAATATTTTTATTAGTTTTATTAAAAATTACCCCATTGAAAACTGCTTGAAACAGATGAAAAATCTAATAAAGAAAGCAAAAATTTTCAGGGAGGAAATTCCGTTTGTGGAGCTTATGAGCGTAGAAGAAAACGGAGTTCTTCCGGAAATATCGCTCAATTATGAAAAAGTAATTCTTGAAGCGGACAATGCAGAAAACTATCGGGAATATTGGGGTTTTATAACAAAGGAACATTTTCTGGAAATTCAGCGCAGGGCAGCATTGGCACTGAAATATGGAGACAGCGATACAAAAAGGCTCACCTATTTTTCTTTTGATAACGGGCGAAATATGCTCAGGCTTGGATTCCATCCTACAAAATACAGTATCTACAAGAGTTTCCGGGAAGTAACAGGACAATCCCACTGGGGAGAAGGTCTGGATACAGGATGGGTGGGGAGCAGGCTGCTTTCAAACCATTGCGGTACCGGAATTTTCATAGACTGCGCAGATAACGACTATGGCAGAGTGTTAATAGATATGACTCCCAACCATGAGGTAATTGACACACACAGGCTTTGCCGCACATACTCTGCAAGCGGAAGCCTTGACTGGGGAGATAAATCTGTTTTTGACGGGATTTTGCGAGAGACCCTGGAGGAGATAAATTATAGCCCATCTGTGGAAAAAGTTGAACTCATTTCATTTGGCTACGACACCCAACTGAATTATTTTCAGTTTAGTTTCTATTACAGGGCAAAAGAGAGCTGGAAGGAAATTTTTGAAGAAGCGAAGAAAGCCAGAGACGTTAACGAATATCTTAAAATAGACAGAATTCCTTATAATATAAACTATCTTAAGGAGGCCACAGATTCAATTGTCTCTGTTCCCTGGGAGCCTTCGGCGCTTTACTCGATAATGCTTTTGTTTGCAAGACTTATCAGAAAAGAGATACATAATGATAGTGAGGCAGAGAATAAGATTTCGGAATTCCGGCTAAGTATTGAAAAACGAATAGACAGAATATAACAGATTTAAAAATGAAAAAATTTACAACCTCTTTGAAGCTTTTCCTTTTTTCGGCACTCTTTGTGATTTTTAGCATACAGGCTACAGCTCAGCCCTTATCTCCGGCCCAGATTGATAAGCTGGTAGAAAAAACCATGACAGCATTTAATGTGCCGGGAATTGCAGTAGCAATTGTTAAAGACGGAAAAGTGATTCATTCAAAAGGCTATGGACTCCGTTCTCTCAATTCTAAAGACAAAACAGATGAGAATACGCTCTTTGCAATAGCATCCAACAGTAAAGCATTTACATCGGCCGCTCTTGGAATACTCGTTGACGAAGGAAAACTTACCTGGAATAGCAGAGTTATTGATTTTATTCCGGAATTCCGTCTTTACAGCCCCTATGTAACAGAAGAGTTTACCATCAGAGACCTTCTTACACACAGGAGCGGGCTTGGGCTTGGTGCCGGTGACCTTATGATCTGGCCGGACGGCTCTTCTTTTACACTTCCGGAGATAATACACAATATGCGTTATCTCAAACCCGTTTCAAGTTTCAGAACTAAATACGATTACGACAATTTGCTTTATATTGTTGCCGGAGAAGTTGTATCCCGCATTTCCGGAATGACCTGGGCAGAATTTGTTCAAAAAAGAATTATGGAGCCGCTTAAGATGGTTCGCAGTGCCGGTTCGTACGATAATCTGAAAGATAAGAGCAATGTTTTTGACCCTCATATTCCGGTAGAGGGGAAACTGCAGGTTGTACCAATGACTATGAACAATGTGGCAAATGCTGCGGGAGGAATATACAGTTCTGTTGCAGATATGTCCAAATGGGCAATAATGCAGCTTAACAGAGGAAAGTACGGCGACTCTCAGGAGAAAACACTTCTCTCTCCGGCTGTTCATCAGGAGCTGTGGACTCCTCAGACAATTATTCCTGTCAGAGGGAAGACCACTTACAAAACACATTTCAGCAGCTATGGACTTGGATGGGGCCTGAGCGATGTGAACGGATATAAAAGAGTTACTCATACAGGCGGATTATCCGGTGTTGTTACACAGGTAACTCTCATCCCAGACCTGAATCTTGGAATCATTGTATTTACAAACCAGCAATCCGGCGAGGCATTTACTTCCATTACAAACTCAATTCTTGACAGCTATTTTGGAATTACCGGAGTGGACCGTGTTGCGGAAAACCTTGAATCTTTGCAGAAATCTCATGACAATGCATCAAAGGTTACGGAAGAGGTTTGGAAAGTTGTTGAGTCAAATAAGGTAAAAGGAATCTCTGTTGCTGATATTGGAATGTTCGCAGGAACATACAGGGACAACTGGTTTGGCGACGTGGAAATTTCCCTCAGGGACGGAAAGCTGATGTTCAATTCAAAAAAATCTCCTAAAATGGCAGGGGAAATGGTTTTCTATAAGGGAAGCACATTTATCGTCAAGTGGTTCGACAGAAGTTTTGATGCCGATTCTTATGCTAACTTCTCATTCAATAATCAGGGCAATGTTGCGGGATTTACCATGAATGCTATTTCTCCGATAACCGATTTCAGCTACGATTTTCAGGATCTCAACTTTTTAAGGAAGTGAAAAAAATAGAACCGGAGTATATTGCTTCTCTGTTTGTTAAAAGAAAACAGGATTCCCACAAGGGAGATTACGGCCATGCCCTTTTGATTGCCGGCTCTCTGGGAATGGGCGGGTCTGCCATTCTTGCCTCCGGCGCAGTGTTAAGATCCGGGGCAGGATTGCTTACTACACATATTCCAAAGATATTGTACGAGATAGTTCAGATTTCTGTACCGGAAGCAATGTGTAGCATAGACCCTTCTGAAGATCATTTTTCCAGGGCTCCGGTTGTTGAAAAATATAGTGCCGTTGGTGCGGGTCCCGGACTTGGGCTGGCACCGGAAACGGTGACCGCTGTAAAGGATTTGTTAGACATGAAACCCGGAAAACTTATTCTGGATGCTGATGCGCTTAATATACTGGCTATTAATCCCAAACTTATGGGACTGCTTCCGGCAAACACAATTATCACTCCTCATCCGGGCGAATTTGACAGGATTGCCGGCCTTCACAAAAACAGAAAGGAGAGAATTGAAAGCCAGAAAAAGCTCTCGGAAAAATACGGTATAATTGTCGTACTAAAAGGGGCAAATAGCACAATTTCACTGCCGGGCGGTGAATTGTGGGAAAATACCACCGGGAATCCGGGGATGGCTACTGCCGGAAGCGGAGATGTTCTCACAGGTGTGATACTGGGTCTGCTTGCACAAAATTACTCTCCGCGTCTTGCTTCTCTCATTGGCGTATTTATTCACGGAATGGCGGGAGATATCGCAATGGAAAAATTTGGAGAAACATCAATGACGGCAGGGAACATCCGTGATTCTCTTCCCGATGCCTTCCTTAGGCTGAGATAGAATAATATTTGCTAAATTTGGCAGGTAATTTCACTAAAATTTAAGTTATGTTCGAATTTCTGGACCAATATCCCTATCTGCTTCCTTTCGTTATTTTTTTCGGAAGAATTGTTGACGTGTCTTTAGGAACACTTCGTATAATTTTTGTTTCAAAGGGGGAGAAGTATAAAGCTCCGCTTATTGGATTCTTTGAAGTTCTTATATGGATAGTTGTAATATCCGAAATTCTGTCAAAAGCGCACGGCATACTTGCATATATTTCTTATGCTGCAGGATACGCAACAGGAAATTATGTGGGAATAATAATTGAACAAAGAATTGCATTTGGAATTATCCTTTGCAGGGTTTATACAAGGAAAAAAGGAGCCGAGCTGGTTTCGATGCTAAGTAAACAAAACTTTGGGGCAACTTTCCTGCAGGGCTCAGGGTCTATTGAAAAAGTTGAAATTGTTGAGACTGTAATTGAGCGCAAAGAACTTAAGAAGGTTGAGCAGATTCTTACTGAGTTTGATCCGGAAGTTTTTTATGTTGTTGAGGATGTCAGGGTTAAGCAAAAGGGCATTTTCCCTGAAGCAGAATCCATGCTCAGCCGGTGGCGCTTAGGTAAGTAATATTTATTTTTATAAACAGATAATTATGAAGAAGTTTTTTATCAGGATTAATGGTTCCGCCATTTTTCTTTTACTTGCTCTCTCTTTGTTCTCCTGCGGGAATAATGAGAATAAAAAAGGCGAAGTTGATACTTCATACCTGGAAGAGATATCAGTTTCAAAACTTGGAAAAGACTACAGAGAAGGCAAGACAACTATAAAAAAGGTTGTAGCCGATTACCTTTCGAGGATAGATAAGATTGACAAAAAGGGTCCTATGCTCAACTCTGTAATAGCAATAAATCCTGATGCCATAAAAATCGCTGAGGAACTCGACAAAGAGATGGCAGAGGGAAAAATCAGAGGGCCTCTCCACGGCATTCCTGTTATATTAAAAGACAACATTGACACAAAAGATTCTATGCCTACAACTGCAGGAGCTGTGGTTCTTAAAAATTCATTTGTAGGAAAAGACAGCCGCGTAGCTGAATTATTAAGAGAGGCCGGGGCAGTCATAATTGCAAAATCCAATATGAGTGAATGGGCAAACTTCCGGGCCAACCTTTCGTCGAGCGGATGGAGCGGAATAGGCGGGCAGACCAAAAACCCTTATGTAACCGACAGAAACCCCTGCGGATCGAGTTCAGGCTCAGGTGTTGCCGTTTCGGCCAATCTCTGCGCTTTTGCGATAGGTACAGAAACAAACGGTTCAATTGTATGCCCTTCAAACAATAATGGCATTGTGGGCCTTAAACCTACAGTAGGTCTCATTAGCAGAACAGGAATCATACCTATTTCCTTTACTCAGGATACTCCCGGTCCTATGGGAAGAACAGTCGAAGACGTGGCTGTTGCACTTGGCGTGCTTGCTGGCGCAGATTCAACAGACTCAAAAACCCTCGCTAAAGAGGCGAAATTCTATAACGATTACACTCCGTTTCTCAAAAAAGACGGGCTAAAGGGTAAACGGATAGGCCTTGTGACAAATATTTCCGGTTTCCACTTTAAAGTGGACTCATTAATGAAAGATGCAGTTGCGTTTCTCAAGACTTCTGGAGCAGAGGTTGTTGAAGTAAATATGCCAATGAAGGGGGAAATAAGCGGAGCATCATTCCAGGTGCTGCTTTACGAATTTAAGGATGGGCTTAACAACTATTTTGCATCATTAGGAGATAAAGCACCGGTTAAAAATATAGAGGAACTCATTGAATTTAATAAAAAGGATTCTGTAGAGCTCAGGTTTTTCGATCAGCAGCTTCTGGAAATGGCACAAAAGAAAGAGAGCCTTGACGATCCCAAGTACAAACAGGCGCTTGCACTTATGCAAAAAGGAACAAGAGAAGAGGGTATAGACAAGGTGATGAATTCAAACAAACTTGATGCTCTTGTTGCTCCTACCGGAGGTCCTGCCTGGAAAACCGACCTTGTAAACGGCGACAACTTCCTTGGCAGCAGCTCCTCTTTTGCGGCAATATCCGGATATCCAAATATAACAGTACCAATGGGCTTCATAAGCGACCTTCCTGTTGGAATTTCGTTTTTTGGCAGAGCCTGGAGTGAACCGGTTTTGCTTGAAATTGCTTATGCTTTTGAACAGGGAACTATGCACCGCAAGGCGCCGAAATACCTCAACTATGTTATGTTAAAATCAAAAAAAGAGAAGCATAAATGATAAGGAAGTGTCTGATAATTCTAATTTCGTTTCTGTTTTTTTATAATCTCTCTTCTGCAAACAATTCTCTGCGGATTAGCCTTATCACATGTTCAGGAGGCTCGGAACTTTACTCCACTTTTGGGCACAGCGCACTAAGGGTGATAGACTCTTCCAGGAATCAGGATATTGTTTTCAATTTTGGGTTGTTTGATTTCAATACTCCCAATTTTTATCTGAAGTTTACGCAGGGTAAATTAAATTACATGCTTGGAGTCCAGTATACTCAGGATTTTATTGAAGCATATAAATTCGATAAAAGAGGTGTTGTGGAACAGGTGCTTAACTTAACCGGAGAACAGGAAATAAAAATTGTTGAGCGGTTGCTGTACCTTTATCAGCCTCAGTTCAGAAACTATCTTTACAGCTTTTTATTTAAAAACTGTACAACAGAGTTAAGAGACCTGATTTATGATGAGTTGAATCTGGACAAGGTTCCGCTGGAGAAAAAAATAGGCAAAACACACAGAGAACTTATTGATATATATGTCGGCAATATGAAATGGACAAAAGTGGGTATCAATCTTTTGCTCGGCTCATCCCTTGACAGGGACATTACTGTTTATGAAAGTATGTTTTTGCCTGATAACCTTTTTGAAGTATTGGGAAGGGCCGAAAACAATGAAGGGAAAATTGTTAAAGAAACTATTGTATTAAATGATGTAAAAAGGGACCCGTCGGAAGGAAAAACTCCTTTTCTGCTCAGCCCGGTTTTCCTTTTTTCACTTTTATTGACGCTAATGGTTGCTTCGCTGTTCATCAGCAAGCTGGTTATGCTTGACAAGCTGCTTTTGGGAGTGGTTTCTGTATTCGGAATTGTACTTCCTGTTATTGTCATAATGACAGATCATGTTGAACTCCTGAATAATTACAATCTATTATGGTGCAATCCTGTTTATCTGATAGTGTTGCTTTCGCTTATTTATAAATGGAGAAAAGTTTGTATTGTATCGTCGATTATAGCTGTTGCCGGAATAGTTCTTTCTGCTGTTGCGTCAATATTCGGCCTGCAGATATTTGAAACTTCTTTTTATCTGGTTTTTGGAATGCTCCTGATAGCACTTTTTAGAACAATATTTAAATGCCGCGGGCAAGAAAAGCAATTATAATTGCTGCAGGTTTAATTTTATTTTCTGTTGCAGCAATAACCTATGTTCTGCCAAGAATAGTAATTGGAATAAATGGCAGAGTATTTTCTTATTTTTTAAAGGATTATAGTTTTGATACTCTAAATACGCCGGAAAAACTTGGCCTTAACTTCAAAGAGTTTACAACCATTTCCCGGGACAACCTTAAGCTAAAATCCATTCTTGTTCTTGCAGACTCGTCCAATGAGAAAGGGACCATTATTTTTTTGCATGGTATCCGCAGACACAAGGAACAGTTCCTGCCTGTTGCAAAACTTTTGAGTGAAAGAGGCTTTAATTCTCTTATTCCCGATCTGCGTTCCCATGGAGAGAGCGAGGGGAAATATATTACTTATGGCTATTTTGAAAAGCAGGATGTGTGCGACCTTATTGATTCTGTAATAATCAGGGAGAAGTTAAAAGGAGGTATAGGTATCTGGGGCCAATCCATGGGCGCAGCGATAGCAATGCAGACCATGGCTATTGACGACAGAATAGATTACGGAATATTAGAGAGTACATTTTCTGACCTTCCTAAGACAGTTAAAGACTATCTTAAAAGAGACCTGAGATTTTATTTCGACTGGATTGGTGAATTCTCGGTCTGGCGGGCAGGGAAAATAGCCGGATTTAATCTTCAGGAAATTTCTCCTCTTAAAATTGCCGGAAACATTTCAAAACCAATCCTCATGGTTCATGGCAAATTGGATAAGAAAATAAATATCAACGATGCAGTTGATGTTTTCAAAAGGCTTAGTTCTCCGGAAAAAGAGTTTCTGACAATCCCCTCGGCAGGTCATCTCGATGTCTGGGAAAAAGGGGGACAAAAATACTTTAACAGTGTTTTTGAGTTTATAGAGAGTCTGTCGGCGGTTTTCAACTCGCAGCCGGAGGCACAAAAAAGGAGGCTGTCTAAAAATTGCTTTCAGACAGCCTCCAAGTAATTGGTATTTATGTATGGGTCCTATTTCTTACCCATTCCGAGTTTTACAAGAAGGGCTTCTGGTTTAGGATCGCGTCCCCTGAAGTTTCTGTAAAGAACATCGGCATCCATAAGATTTCCTTTTGAAAGGATATTGTCTCTGAAACTTGCCGCTACCTCTTTAGAAAAGATACCCTTTTCTTCGAATAAAGAGAATGCATCTGCTTCAAGAACCTCTGCCCATTTGTAGCTGTAGTAGCCTGCAGAATATCCACCTGCAAAAATATGACTGAACGATGTTGTAAAGCATGTTGAATCAACGGCAGGAAGCAGTTGAGTTGCTTTAATGGCCTCTTTTTCAAATGCATCAACACTTGTTGTAGGAACTTTTGTAAGTGAGTGCCATGCCATATCGTTAATGCCGAATGAAAGTTGTCTGATATTGGTATATCCGCTCAGATAATTCTTGGCTGCAATAATTTTGTTTATCAGTTCGTCAGGAATTGCTTCTCCGGTTTGGTAGTGTTTTGCAAACGATGAAAGAAACTCTTTCTTGAATGCCCAGTTCTCCATAATTTGAGAAGGAAGTTCTACGAAATCTCTTGCAACACTGGTTCCTGTAATTGACGGGTATGTGCCTTCGGCAAGCATTCCGTGAAGAGCATGTCCGAACTCATGCAACAGAGTGGTAAGCTCGTAGTGGGTGAGAAGAGAAGGTGATGTTTCGGTTGGCTTGGTAAAGTTGCAAACAAGTGAAACAAACGGGCGCTTCTCAACACCTTTTTCAACACTCATATCTCTGAATGATGTCATCCATGCACCGCCCCTCTTGCTTGCGCGGGGGAAGAAATCCATGTACAGCAACGACATAAAACGGCCTGAAGCGTCATACACTTCATACGCTTTAACATCGGGGTGATATACCGGAATATCTTTGTTCTCTTTGAATTTTAGTCCGTAGAGAGAATCGGCAAGTGCGAAAATTGCAGTCTGAACATTTTCAAGCTTAAAGTATGGCTTAAGAAGTTCGTCGTTGACAGCAAATTTTTCATTTTTATATTTTTCTGAATAGTAGCTAAAATCCCAAGGCATAAGTTTGCCTTCAAAACCTGTGGACTGTGCATATTTCTCAACTTCGGCAACATCCTGTTTTGCATAAGGGAGTGTCCTGTCAAGAAGGTCTTTAAGAAAAGCATTTACGGTTTTAGGGTTCTTAGCCATGTTCTCATCAAGAACATAGTCTGCATGAGTAGCAAAACCTAAAAGATTTGCCCTTTCGATGCGAAGTCCCGCTATCTTTTTTACTATTTCCCTATTGTCAAATTCGTCTTTAAAGGCTTTGGTATTTGACGCTTTCCACATCTTTTCCTTAAGCTCCCTGTTCTCGCTGTACTGCATGAACGGGCCATAGCTTGGTGCCTGAAGTGTGAATACCCAGCCCTTCACCGATTTCTCTTTTGCTTCGGCAGCGCCCATCTCCTTAACATAATCCGGAAGCCCCTTTAGCTGGCTGCTATCGGTAATTGTGAGGAAAAACTTGTTAGTGGCGGCAAGCACATTTTGCCCAAACTGGAGGCCAAGCTGAGACAGTTCTTTATTTATCTCTTTGAATTTAGCTTTGTCTTCTCCGGCAAGATTGGACCCGTTTCTTACAAAACCCTTGTAAGTCTCTTCAAGAAGGCGGGCCTGCTCCGGGTTGAGCTTGAGAGAATCCTTTGAATCATATACCGATTTGATTCTTGCAAAAAGCTTCTCATTGAGCATAATGTCGTTTGAGTAGTCTGTAAGCATAGGAGAAACCTCAAGTGCAATACTTTGCATTACCGAATCGGTTGCAGCTTCGTTCAGATTAAAAAATACCGAGCTGATATTTGTAAGAGTCCTGCCTGAATATTCAAGAGCTTCAACTGTGTTTGCGAAAGTAGGAGCTTCGGTGTTGTTTACTATTGAATCTATCTGAGCTTTACCCTGAGCTATTGCGGCTTCAAAAGCCGGTTTGTAGTGTTCGTTCTTTATCTTGTCAAAAGCAGGAGCCCCGAACGGATTGTTCGAGGCTTCAAGCAATGGATTAACTTCTGTCATCTTTGAATTACATGCATTTAAAACTAACGATAAGATGGCAGCAATAAATATTCCGGTCTTCTTCATAAATCGTTTTATAGAGTTTGAATAACCAGATATTTAGTTTGCTCCCAGAATGTAGTCGGTTGAGAAATCTTAAGTACCTGCATTCCGTTTGCACCAGGTTCAAGTGTATAAGTACCTGTTGGGTGGATAGAGAGAACTTTTGCTTTCTCTGCATTAAGCTGAATCTCTTTTACTTCTCTGATGTCAATCTTAACAAAAGCCGACTGTTCTGCCTGATAAGATATCTTGGCCGATTTGAATAGACCGCCTTTAGACATCACTTTGGCATTAATAAGTTCAGATTTAGTGCCGATAATATAGTAACCGGTGTTAATTTGTGCATCCTGATTGGCAATAGTCTCTTTCTGGCTTGACGATGTCTGGCTGAGGGTTGAAACATCTTCTCTAAGGTTGGAAACGGTCTTGTCCAGACTTTCAATCTGCTGAGATTTTACAATTAGTTGCCTGTCTTTCTCTTCGAGTTGTCTTCCAAGATCTGCAATCAGTACTGATTTTGCTTCCAGTTCCTGAGTAAGGGCGGCAAGTCTTTTCTTAAACTGTGAAGATTGAATTCTATTGTCGCTTTTCAGTTTGTCAATTTGCTTTTTGTAGCTTTGAATTGCTTCGCCGATAGCAGTAACGTCTGATTTAAGTTGTTCTCTTGAGCTCTCCGGAACTTCTGCTCCGCCTTTTTGTGATTGAAGAACAAGAATATTTTCAGTCTCACGGATAGATTTAAGGCCATTTTCCACTTCGTTAAGTGTTGCAAACACCTCTTCGAACTCAGCACTCTTGGTCGAATGTACAACGCTCAGTGAGTCAAGCTGAGCCTGCAGTGCTTTATACTTGCTGGAACTCTCTACGCAAGACGAGAGAGAAAAAACAGTAAAAGCAAGTAACGATAATACTAAAATCTTTTTCATGTTATTGGTAATTAATTAATTGTATATTCTAAGCCGTTTATTATAATGGCTCAAATGTATGCATTATTTTTTTTGTTTGTTAAATATTTTTAAAAGCCACATAAACAATGTCTTTTGAGCTTATTATATAGCTGTAATTGTAGCAATGAATGACTCGCTTTCCATTCCTGCGGATTTCAAAAGAAGTGGAGTATCCGAAGTTGAATCCTTCTCCCGAAAGTTTCATCAGAGTAGACCTTCTCCTCCCTGAAATAATCATTTTTTCCAGAATTCTCCTGTTTTTTTCCAGAACTCTGTTTATTCTTCTTGGCTCCTCAGTTCCATTTCTGCGAATTCTGTTGTTGTACGAATTTCTGCATCCGTCGCTGCAAAATTTTTTATCGCACCTTCCAAACAGTTCCTTCCCACACTCAATACAATCAGACATGTTTTTAGTTCAAATATAATTTATTAAATATGTGTAAAGTGCTTTTGTGTAAACATTTATCTGTTTATATATTTTTTAGGTCAATAATAATTTTTAATGCTAAAATTTAAAAAAACTATATTTGTCACGTATATAAATAATTGGGATGACCGAACTAATATTTACCAGACATGGCCAGACTGAATGGAATGTTGCGAAACGGATGCAGGGACAGCTTGATTCACCTCTTACAGAGATGGGTCTTTCTCAGGCAAGAGTTTTAGGTTCATATTTAAGAGGAGAGAATATTTCAGTTATTTACTCAAGTTCACTTCCAAGAGCACAGAGAACTGCCACAATAATCCAGCGGGAGACAGGGCTGGATAAATTTATTACTACAGACTCTCTTATTGAAATAGGCCTTGCCGGTCTTGAAGGAAGAACTTTTGCCAGTGCAACGGAAGAGTATCCGGAAAGGATGGCGGCTTTTGCGTCAAGTCCGGCAGATTTTGTTCCGCTGGGGAACGGAGAATACTTCTCAGAGGTGCAAAAAAGAGCTCTTGATTTTATCTTTCCTTTGTTTGAAAAGCATAAGGATGAGAAGGTTCTCATTGTCACGCATGCTGTTATACTCAGGCTCATTATGGCGCACTTTGAAAAAATCTGGTTTAACGATTACTGGAAGATTCACGGGTTTTTCTACCCTTGCAGTATATCCAGGGTTATTTTTGACGGACAGAAGTATGAGGTTGCAGAAAGAAATAGTATCGAATATGCTAAAAGAGGTTTTTAACCGATTATAAACGACTTTTGTCGACAATAATTATTTAAAGAGAGGTAGCAATTCTATCTCTCTTTTTCTTTGTACTGTAAAACCATTTAAATCGTTTATTATGGAAAAGTCGATCAACAGAGTGGAGCTGAGAGGTAATGTGGGATTT
>JAGDMC010000099.1 GCA_017860395.1 Bacteroidota bacterium
TATTGCTTTTTTATCAATTCCGTCTATTCCAAACCGCCCTGCATCCTTAACAATTTTCTGATAAAGTTTAACACTTTCCAAAATTGACTTTGATGGTATGCAGCCCCAGTTAAGGCACATCCCTCCAATTTGGTTCTTTTCTATTATGGCTGTTTTAAGCCCAACCTGACCGGCGCGGATTGCTGCCACATAGCCGGCAGGTCCTGATCCAATTATAATTAAGTCGTACATATTATTTCTCCTTTTATTCCATTATAAGACTGACAGGATCTGCCAGATATCCCATTATTGAGTTAACGAACCGTGCTGTATCGCCTCCGTCTGCAATACGGTGGTCTACACTTAGAGACAGCGGAAGAACCAATCCGACGGCAAGCTGGTCATCCTTAACAACCGGTCTTTTTGAAACCCGGCCAATACCAAGAATTGCAGCCTGGGGATAATTAATCACCGGAACGGCAAACAGCCCTCCGATGCTTCCATAGCTTGTGATAGTAAACGTTCCGTCCTTCATATCTTCCATAGTAAGTTTTCCGTCTCGTGCTTTATCGGAGATTTTATTTATTTCAACAGCGATCTCTTTAACAGATAGTTTGTCGGCATTACGGATAACCGGAACAACAAGGCCTTTTTCCGTATCGATGGCAATGCCAATATTATAATATTTTTTATACAGCATAACGCCCTTCTCAAAATCCATTTCGGAATTTAATGCGCGGAACTTCTTCAGAGACATTGCAGTTGCCTTTACAATGAAAGCAAGGTAGGTCAATTTTATTCCTTCGGTAGCTAATGGCTCTTTGTATTTTTTCCGGATTCTGTCCAGTTCGGAAATCTCAACTTCTTCAAATACAGTCATGTGAGCAGCATTATGCTTGCTTTGAATCATGTTTTTGGCAATCGTCTTACGCATCTGTGACAAAGGTTCGGAATCCACCAGATTTGGTTGTATAGCATGGATATTTGTCTCTCCTGACGCAGCTGCAGGTTTAATCTGTTTGTTGCCATCCTGTGCAAATCGAATTACATCCTCTTTTGTTACTCTGCCTGCAGGACCAGAGCCCTTAATACGGTTAATATCAACTCCCATATCGTGTGCAATTGCCCTGGCAACAGGTGTTGAAAGAGCTTTTTTGCCCGCGGTGTTGTTGTTTTCTTCAATCCTGACGCCTTCTTTACTTGCAACAAGCACAGCATTGTTTCCGGCAACCTCGAGAGTCCCGACAACTCCGGCACCCTCTTCCAGAGGTTCAGTTTTATTTGCCTCATCAACTGCGGCAGAACCGTTTACTCCTTCAATATCAATTTCCACAAGAGCAGAGCCAACATGGACAGTCTCTCCGACTTTACCGAATTTTGCGGCAATTATTCCATTTTTAGGCGAAGGTATTGCCGTAACTACTTTATCTGTTTCCATCGTGCAAAGCGGATCTCCCATTTGTACCGTTTGCCCTTTTTCCACATGCCATTCTATTATTGTTCCTTCTTCAAGACCTTCTCCAATATCTGGAAACTTAAATATATATCTCATAATTTCAATATTTTACTATACGTTCGATTTCATAGAGGATCTTGTATGGATCCTGCATATAATGATGTTCACCCCTTGGAAGAGGAACGATTGTATCAAACCCGGAAACTCGCGCAGGAGGCGCTTCCAGATGCAGGAATGCTTCTTCAATTGCAATCTGACTGATTTCTGAACCCAGTCCAAAAGATCTTGGACCTTCAGTTACCGTAATAATGCGACCGGTTTTCTTTACAGATTTCGCGATTGTCTCCCTGTCAATTGGATATATTGAACGAAGGTCAATCAGTTCTACACTTATGCCTTCCTCTTTTGCCATAACAATTGCCTTTTGAACTTCACGAATCATTGCGCCGAATGCTACAATTGTTACATCGGTTCCCTGAGAAACTACATTTGCCTTACCAAGCGGTATTGTAAACTTTCCCTCGGCAACCTCTTGTTTGATTGCCCGATATATTCGTTTTGGCTCCATAAAAAGTATTGTATCATTACTTTCGATTGCCGATATAAGCATACCCTTTGCGTCATGCGGAGTTGAAGGGGCAACCACTTTCAGGCCCGGAATGTGCCCGAAGATAGCTTCCATACTTTCGCTGTGATGTTCAAGAGCATTAATTCCGCCGCCGTATGGCATCCGTATTACTATAGGCGTTTCGTATAAACCTCTGGATCTGTTTCTCATTCTTGAAGCGTGACTTATAATCTGGTTAAAGCCAGGATATATAAATCCGCAAAACTGCATTTCGATAACAGGCCGTAAACCGGCAACAGCCATTCCAACAGCAGTGCCAACCAATCCCGATTCCGCGAGGGGAGAGTCAAAAACTCTCTCTACACCATACTTTTGCTGCAATCCTTCTGTGACACGAAACACTCCTCCCTCAACTCCGACATCTTCGCCATAAACAATTACTTTTTTGTCTTCGCCCAGCTTTATATCCAATGCATCATTGATTGCATTGACCATATTCATTATTTTCATTCTTTTCTCTTTAATTTAATAATTACTTTACTTTGGCTGCCTTCCACTGGAGATATCGCTCGTATTGTTGCTCCTGCTCCTTTAAATCATCCGGCATTTCTGCATATAGATATTTAAAGACATCTTCCTTTGGATAAGGACCATAATTTTCTGCTTCAATAAATTGCCTGTCAATCTCTTCTTTGAATTGAGGAATTATTTTTTCCTCTTCAGCATCGCTCCACAATTTTTTTGATTTAAGGTATCCTTTCAATCTCTTTAGAGGGTCTTTGATATCCCATGCCTCTTCTTCTTCTCTGGTCCTGTATTTTGTAGGGTCGTCCGATGTTGTATGTGCCCCTTTCCTGTAGGTAAGAGCTTCAATTAATACTGGCCCTTCTCCTTCAAGACATACTTTAACACTCTCCTGTATTGCTTTGTACATTGCAAAAAAATCGTTGCCGTCAACTTTTATTCCTTTCACTCCATAAGCAACAGACTTAATTGCGAGAGAATCAGATGCAGTCTGGACACTGGTAGGAGTGGAGATGCCATACTGGTTGTTCTGAATAATGAATATTACCGGTACTTTCCACACACCGGCAAAGTTTACTGCTTCATGGAAGTCTCCTTCTGAAGTGCCTCCGTCTCCTACAAACCCAAAAACAACTTTTTTTTCTTTATTGTACTTGACAGCGTATCCTATTCCTGCAGCATGAAGCAACTGAGATGCAATCGGAACGCTTATGGGAAGGGTGAATTTTGCATGCTGGAATTTTGATCCGTCTTCGTAGCCCATAAAATAGAGAAAAAGCTCCTTTAATGTAACCCCTTTTGCGAGCATAGCGCCCATCTCACGGAAAGCCGGTACCATCCAGTCGTTTTCTCCAATAATTGCACCCGTTGCACCTGAAATTGCCTCCTGTCCGTAATTTGGAGGGTAGGTGTATATTCTTCCCTGTCGCTGATATGAAACTATCTGAAGGTCGGCAGTCCGGGCAAAAAGCATATCCTTATATGCCTTAATAAGACGATCGTCACTTATATCAGGCATCCATCCTTTATTTATAACTTTCCCGTTGTCGTCAATTATCTGGAAAATCGTTTTTTTTAGTGGATTATATTCGTTAAACATTCTGATTATTTTTAGTATTTGATAAAAGTTATTTTCTATACTACATAATAACAGATAACAATCTATTTTGTTGACGAATGTGAAAATCAGGTAAATATGTGTGAATTATATAAGATTTTATAAAATTATATAACTCATTTTAATTATTGGTGATGTAATTTTATCGGTAACTAAAAATGGTGAAATTTTATATTAATAGTTATGGAAAGGAGAATTGTAAAAATTAAATCTATTACTAATGTAACTCATGATGTAATAAGAATTGTAACAGAAAAGCCTGAAGGATATAATTTCATCCCGGGACAGGCTACAGAATTATCAATAAATAAAAGCGGATGGCAGGATAAGAGAAGACCCTTTACTTTTACCAGTTTGCCGGAAAACGATTATCTGGAGTTTATAATTAAGACTTATTCCGGGCATAAGGGAGTAACAAACGAATTGCTGACTCTTAAGAAACATGATGAACTCGTTTTACATCCGGTATTTGGAGCAATATCTTACAAAGAAGAAGGGGTATTCATTGCCGGAGGTGCCGGGATTACGCCATTCATCTCAATTTTCAGAAGTCTTGAATCAAAAGGTAAGATTGGAGCAAATGTGCTGTTATTCGCAAATAAAACACACATGGACATTATTCTTGAGAATGATTTAAGGACATGGTTAGGCAGTGCGTTCGTCAACATTCTGTCTGAAGAGAAAACGACAGAATATAATTACGGTGTGATTAACGAAAATTTCCTGAATGCAAATTGTCCGGACTTAAATCATCATTTTTATGTATGCGGTCCTCCACATATGATGGATTCCGTACTAAAACAATTGGCCCATCTTGGAGTAGATGAAAATTCAATTGTCAAAGAGGCTTTATAGCTAAAAATATATATCCCTCTGGCCTCCTTTGATTAAGGAGAGGTTGCCGGATATTTTTGTTTTTAACGTATTGTTCTCAACTTCACTCACAAGTTTGCTGATTAATGCAAGCCCTTTTGCTTTGGTTTCCGGAGAAGCAAAGTCTTCAAGATATTCTTTAAAGGTGAAGAGCGCATTTGGCATGCAATATTGTTTGATAAGACCAGGTTTGGCAAGATCCATAAAATCCTGACCGACTCTTCCTTTACGGTAGCATCCTGTGCAAAACGAAGGAATAAATCCCTCATCGGCCAGCGCGGATATCATCTGGTCAAGTGTTCTGTGGTCTCCCAGTGAAAACTGACTTCCTGTTTGATCTTCTTCATGTGCGTATGATCCCGGATTTGTCCTTGATCCGGCAGAAACCTGGCTAATCCCATAGTGAATAAGTTCGGTTCTCATTGCATCATTCTCGCGGGTGCTCAGTATTATTCCGGTATATGGCAATGCGATTCTTATGATGGCGACTATTTTCTTAAAGTCGTTATCGGATACTTTTGAAGGAATATCTGCAGCATTTGGAGCTCCCTCTGCAGGTTCAATACGTGGAACACTCACTGTGTGAGGGCCGCAGCCAAATGCTCTTTCGAGATGGGCGGCATGCTCCATCATGGCAAGAACTTCAAAACGATAATCAACCAACCCAAGAAGCGCCCCGATGCCAACGTCATTAATTCCGCCTTCCATTGCTCTGTCCATTACTGTAAGGCGATATTCGTAATCTCCCTTCTTTGTGTCGGCCGGGTGGAATTTGCCATACAGAAGAGGGTCATATGTCTCCTGAAAACAAACGTATGTCCCAATTTTTTCAGCTTTAAGCTTTGCGAAATCTTCTACTTCCATTGGGGCAAGTTCAACATTAATCCGGCGTATATAGTCTCTTCCATCGTGTTCTTTTACTGCATAGGTTGTTCGTATTGCCTCAACCATGTAGTCTGTATTGTTAAGCTTGCTCTCTCCGCAAATCAGAAGTACTCTTTTATGTCCTTCATGTAAAAGTGTTCTTGTCTCCTGAGCAATCTCATCCATAGTCAGGACCTTTCTCTTGATAAGTTTATTATCGCGGCGGAATGAACAATAAGTACAATTATTTATACAAGCATTTCCAGTATAAATAGGAGCGAATAATACCAGCCTTTTCCCGTATATTTCCTCTTTTACTGTTCTTGCAGTATTCATTATCGAATGAATAACAGTGGGATCCTGCACACGAAGAAGTGCGGCAACCTCTTCAAGGTTAAGACCTTTAAGTTTTAATGCTTTATTAAGAATAGTATTTACCTCACTTACATCGGGAGTTTTGCCCTCGATAAGGGAATATAGCTTATCTCTGTCGATAAATACTTTGTTTCTTTCACTCTTATTCATGATTTTCCTCCTCGGTGTATTTTGTTAATATAGATTTTACTTCAACATTTTTTAAACGTCCTA
>JAGDMC010000100.1 GCA_017860395.1 Bacteroidota bacterium
CTCGCTCTATCGATAAGGCTTCCGTGGGCCTTCATCCTTACCCCACAGTCTCAGTTCAATTACAGCCAGGGCAAATTTATCTCTTTCCGGAGCGGTTTAGAAAAAAGGTTATTTTCACGTGGTTTTCTCAATTTAGCCTATGAGCATAATTTTATTACAAAATTAAGCAGCATGGAAGTGGGATTTCGTTACGACTTCTCATTTGCAAAACTTGGACTTTCCGCCAGGAGGAGCAACAAGGTCACTACTTTTGTAGAAACTGCAAGCGGAAGTATAATTGTCGATGCCAAAAGCGGTTATGTTGGAACAAGCAATCGTGCAAATGTTGGCAAAGGCGGCATCCTGATGTTTTCTTTTCTGGATTTAAACGGGAATGGACATCGCGAGAAAAATGAACCTAAAGCAAAAGGTCTGCAGATTCACATTAATGGCGGTCGTATTGAGTACATCGAGAAGGATACAACGGTGCGGGTATATGACTTGGAACCATATGCCAACTATCTGGTATCTCTCGTTGGAACCAGTTTCGATAACATTTCATGGCAGTTGCCATACAAAAACATTAGCGTTGTAATCGATCCAAACCAGTATAAACGAATTGAGGTTCCTGTAGCCGTTGTAGGAGAAGCCTCCGGAATGATATATCTTAATGGAAGTTACGGGCAAAGAGGACAAGGCCGTATAATTGTAAATTTCTACCGAAGCGATTCAACTTTTGTAAAAAGCACTATGAGCGAAGAAGACGGTTACTTTAGCTATCTTGGTCTTTTACCCGGTAATTATATGGCCGGTATCGATACCGCACAGATGAGAAAACTGAATATGAAAGCTTCTCCGTCATTTATTAATTTTACAATTGAACACTCAATAGACGGCGATTTGGCAGAAGGGCTTGATTTTGTATTGAATAAAGAAAGACAGGAAGAGGTGCCGGCAGAACAGAAGCCAGAAATATCCAAAGAAAATACTCCGGCAGCAATAACAAAAGCCAAAGATATTTCTGCTCCCGAAACAAAAATGTATTCTGTTCAGCTATTTGCATTGCGTAACAAATTAAATATCGAAGAGCATTTCTCCCGACTTAAAACTAATGTTCCGGATATTACTGTATCGGAAACGCTGGATAAGGATGGATTGTTCAAGTATAGTACTGGCCGTTTCAAAAGCAGATCCGAGGCCGTTAAACTGCTTAGGACAATAAAAAAGCTAGGGTGGCAGGATGCTTTTATTATTTCAGAAATAAGCACTGAAACCGTATCGGCAGGAGTAAGCACAAATATACCGGCACAGGATACAATGCTATACAAAGTTCAGCTATTGGCCTCTGCAAAGCAAACAAATATTAATTCCTACTTCTCGAAACTTATTGCTGTTATGCCGGGTTTAAAAATAATAGAGACAAAAGGTATAGACGGATTATACCGATATTGTTCCGAATCATTCAGCGACTTAAGGAAAGCCGTCCGGCTTCAGAGTATAGTCAGGAAAAACGGGTGTACAGATTGTTTTGTTGTTATTTATAAATCAAATAACCCATAACTTACTGAACAAGATTGTATTTTTCAATCTTGGCGTTAAGAGTCGGTCTTGTAATGTCAAGAATTCTTGAAGCCTCAACTTTATTCCAGTTAACCTCATCCAGTATGCACTTGATATGGTGTTTTTCCAAAGATTCCAGTGTGCGGAATTCTGACATTTCCTGATACTTTGCAACAGGTTCGGCCATACGATAGTTGAGAATAATATTCTCTTTCTCGAGCACATCATTTTTGGACATAACAATTGCCTGAAGCAGGGTGTTCTCAAGTTCCCGTACATTTCCATGCCAATCGTGTTGCTGAAGCATTTCAATGACACCGTCCCCTATTTTGGTTACATTTTTATTAAACCGTTTGTTTAGTTTATACAAAAAATGAATTACCAGATCATTTATGTCGTCTTTGCGCTCTCGCAGAGGCGGAAGATTTATTGTAAATACTTTTAGCCTGTAATATAGGTCTTCTCTGAATTTACCCAGTTTTATCTGCTCTTCAAGATTGCGGTTTGTTGCTGCGATTATCCTGGCTTTCATTGGAATAGGCAACTCACCTCCAACTTTTTCAAATTCCAGTTCCTGTATTACGCGAAGTAACTTAACCTGAGTATTTAGTGATATTTCTGAAATTTCGTCCAAAAAGATAGTGCCTTCCCCGGCAAGTTCAAATTTCCCTTTTTTGTCGCGTATTGAATCGGTAAAAGATCCTTTAACGTGTCCGAACAATTCGCTTTCGAGCAGAGTTTCGGTGAGAGCACTGCAGTTTACTACTACCAGCGGTTTATTGTGTGTAATACCAGAAAAATGAACCAACCGGGCTATTAACTCCTTACCAGTACCTGTTTCTCCCTGTATCAAAACATTCACCTTGTTCATTGAGATAAGTCCTATATTTTTGAATATCTCTTTCATCTGAGGTGTTCTGCCAACCAGAATATTATCTTCGAGCATACTCTCGCTCGAGGCATCGGTACGAATTACAGTCGTGAGACTATTGCTGCTTTTTACAGAGCTGAGTGCTTTTATTACTGTGGATTTAAGAGTTTCGGGGTTAACCGGTTTTTCAAGATATTCAAATGCGCCCTGCTGTATTGACTTTATGGTAAGCACGACATCACCGTAAGCGGTGAGCATTATTACAGGCAATTTTAGCCTCAGTTTGCGTATTTCAGCCAGCACTTCAAGTCCGTTTTTACCGGGCATCTGGTAATCGGTAATTACAAGATCCGGGCGCTCTGAATGGACCAGAAGCAAGCCTGCGTCACCGCTTTCTGCTTCTATTACATTGTACCCGGCTTTCGTGAGTGCAAGACTAAAAAGCTTGCGGATCATTTTATCATCGTCAATGACTAAAATTTTTTCCATAAATTAAATTTTAATGTAAAAAAGCTAAATCATTGTTTTTAAATGTTCAATGCTAACATTTGAAATTTTTAATATCCTGTCAACCGTTTCATTGAGATCAATCATATCCCGGCTTCCCTTATTTATTCTCTTGACATCCGGAACAGCTGTCAGAATACCAACCGAAGTCAATTGAGTAATTAGCTTGTGAGTTACTAATTTTAACCGGTCGTGATCTCCTGAGTCTGCACACTCTTTCATTGACCTGAGCATTACCGGCCCTTCCTCTAAAAATATTTTTATAATCTCCCTGATGAAAGTCTCATCACCATCTGCCATCTCTTTTAAGTAAGTCAAATCGGGCAGTGGAATTTTATTTCCGTTTATTAACTCATCCATATAATTAAAATTTTATTTCGGTAGTGTTGGTATATTGAAGTAAAAAGTAGAGCCTTCACCCTCTTTAGATTCAAACCATATTTTTCCGCCATTTCTTGTAACAAACTCTTTGCACAAAAGCAGTCCAAGTCCCGAGCCCTCTTCATTGTCCGTGCCAAAACTGGTAAAATGAGAATCGGCTTTAAAAAGCTTATCCTGATTTTCCTGACTAATGCCCTCTCCGGAGTCCATGACAGAAATTAGAATCTGTCCTTCTTCCTCTGTAATGTTAACATTCACTTCCGACGACGGTCTTTATCATATCCTGATCAATTCTCACCTTTGCACTTGTGTCTCCGTTAAGTTTAATCCTGATATTTTTTAATTCGGCCACAACTTCAGAAAGTTCCACCTCTCCTCTTATGAGCGGAAGAATTTCAACATTGTCCTGAAAAACAGTGTTCAGGCGACCTGTCTGGCTTTTTGTCCATTTCAGCAGGTTGTCCAAAAGAACAAAACTCTCTTCTGTGAGTCTGTTTCCCATTATGAGAAGTTCGTACATATCTTCGTCCAGAGTCTCCTTTGGAATATTGAGAACAAGCGCATTCATAACCATCCGGATGGAACCAATCGGAGAACGCAAATCATGTGCAATAACAGAGTATAGTTTGTCCCTGCCAATTATGGTTCTTTGCAGCTCGTCGTTTTGTCTTGATATTATTCTTTTTGCCGAAACCAGTGACAGCTGGTGGTTTACCCGTATTAAAAGCTCGTCTTTATTGAAAGGTTTTGATACATAATCTGCTGCTCCGAATTTGAACCCTTTAACAATATCATCCGGAGAGTTAAGAGCAGACAGGAATATTATTGGCATATCTCTCCTTTCCGGCATCTCACGTAGTTGTGCTGCAACTTCATGTCCATCCATTACCGGCATCATGATGTCTAAGAGAACAAGATCGGGACTGTTCTTTTTGATTATTTCAAGCGCATCCTTGCCGTTATAGGCAGTAAGAGTCTTGTAACCCGCTTTTGTAAGGAGTAGTTTTAGTAATAAAACATTGGCATCGACGTCGTCAACGATTAATACGGTAAAGTCCGAGTTGTTTATATCCATCGTTAAATTAGCACGTTCCTGAAATATTCGATTGTTTTCACCAAACCGTCTTCCAGTTGAACTTTCGGTTCCCAGTTAATAATATTTTTTGCAAGAGTAATATCAGGCTGTCGTTGTTTAGGGTCGTCCGAAGGAAGATCTTTATAAACGATTTTTGATTTCGTTCCGGTAAGAGCGATAATCTTATCTGCAAGTTCTTTAATGGTAAATTCATTAGGGTTTCCAAGATTAACCGGGCCAATAAATTTATCATCGGTATTGTTCATTACCCTAATCATTGCTTCAAGCAAATCGTCTATATATTGAAAACTTCTGGTTTGCTGCCCTCCCCCGTAAAGTGTAATATCATCTCCTTTAAGTGACTGAACGATAAAATTTGATACAACTCTTCCATCGTGAGGATGCATTTTGGGGCCATAAGTATTGAAAATCCTGATAATCTTTATTTTCACATTATTCTGTCTGTGGTAATCCATAAAGAGAGTCTCTGCACATCTCTTTCCTTCGTCATAACAAGAACGGAATCCAATTGTATTTACATTACCCCAATAAGATTCAGGCTGCGGGTGAATAGCCGGATCGCCATAAATTTCACTGGTGGAAGCCTGAAGGATTTTGGCATTTATTCTCTTTGCCAGGCCTAACATGTTAATTGCCCCCATAACAGAGGTTTTAACCGTTTTTATGGGGTTATACTGGTAATGAATGGGAGAAGCCGGGCAGGCAAGATTATAAATCTGATCCACTTCGGCGTAATAAGGCTGAGTGACATCGTGCCTTACAAGCTCAAAATGAGGGTTTCCTATCAGATGGATTACATTTTCTTTTGATCCCGTAAAAAAATTGTCAAGACAAACGACATCATTTCCCTCTTTAATCAGCCGGTCACATAAATGCGAACCAATAAATCCCGCTCCGCCTGTTACAAGTATTCTTTTCATAGTCAGGAATTTTTCCCTATTGAGTAATGGATAAAACCTTCCGAAACAAGTTCCGAATTGTCATATATGTTTCTGCCATCAATGATAACATTACCTTTCATAAGCTGCCTGATTTTACTCCACGATGGCAGGCGGAACTGCTTCCATTCTGTCATAAGAGCAATTGCATCTGCTCCCTGTGAGGCATCGTAAATACTATTGCAGTACTCAACTTTCGCTCCAATTCTCATTTTTGCCTCGTCCATTGCAACAGGATCAAAAACTTTCACTTTTGCACCGGCTTTTATGAGGTTGTCTATAACGACAAGAGCTGGAGCTTCCCTCATATCATCGGTGTCCGGTTTAAATGAGAGCCCCCAAACTGCAATTGTCTTTCCGGAAATATTTCCATTGAAAGCTTTTAACAGTTTTTTGTAAACAACTTCTTTTTGCTCTTCATTAACAAGCTCAACAGCTTCAACAATTTTCATTGGAACACCATATTCTTCACCGGTGTGAAATAATGCTTTTACGTCTTTAGGAAAACAAGAGCCTCCATATCCTGCACCGGCATATAAGAAACTCATCCCTATTCTCTTATCGGAGCCAATCCCCTTTCTCACCATTTCCACATTAGCACCTGTAGCTTCGCACAACTTAGCAATTTCATTCATAAAGCTTATTCTTGTGGCAAGCATTGCATTTGCTGCATATTTTGACATTTCAGCCGATGCAATATCCATAAAAATAATCGGGAAACCATTCAATACAAATGGTTTGTACAATCTTTCCATAAGGAGGGCGGCTCTTTCGCTTTCAACCCCAACTACAACACGATCAGGAGACATAAAATCTTTTATTGCGGCACCCTCCTTGAGAAATTCCGGGTTTGAAGCCACATCAAATTCAAAAGAAACTCCGCGTTTATCAAGTTCTTCCTGAATTACTGCTCTTACTTTAGGTGCAGTTCCTACCGGAACCGTACTTTTAGTGACCAGCAAAACATAATCTTTCATGTTTTGACCAACTGTCCGGGCTACGTCAAGGACATATTTAAGGTCGGCACTTCCGTCCTCATCCGGAGGGGTCCCAACGGCACTGAAAACTATTGATACTTTGTCAAGATTATCCTTAAGATTAGTAGAAAAAGAGAGTCTCCCCTCTTTTACGTTTTTTACAACAAGTTCCTGAATACCGGGCTCATATATGGGCATCTCTCCTTTGTTGAGCAAATCTATTTTCCGTTTATCAATGTCAATGCAAATTACATTTATACCCATTTCGGCAAAACAAGCCCCGGTAACTAAGCCTACATAGCCTGTTCCTACAATTGCAATATTCATAATTATGAAATGTTATTCGAGATTAAGTAGTTTGGAAATTGTTTTTCTGAGAGTTTCCGCTCTGTACGGTTTTGTGATATACTCGGTACACCCGGCACTTAAAGCAACATTTCTGTCATTATCATAAGCAAATGCTGTGAGTGCAATGATTGGGACTGTCACTCCTTTTTCACGAAGCTTTCTCGTTGCCTCCAACCCATCCATTACCGGCATTTTCATATCCATAAGGATAATATCCGGTTTAATTTCTTCGTACATTTCAAGAGCCTCAGCTCCATTGCCGGCACGATAAATATCGTAGACACCCTTTAGCATTGCTTTCGCCAGAATATAGTTGCTGTCGTTGTCTTCGGCATATAAAATTTTTATCTTTTCTTCTGTTACTCTGCGTAACAGTATTGTTTTTTATCCTGTTTTTGTTTTGATTGCGACAATATTATTCATTATTCCATCAATTTTTTTAACTTTATGATAAATTAGAGAGTATGATTGACATAAAGGCAAAAAAACACGACAGATTTACTGTAGAATTTAAACTTGGATATAATATAAATCAAAATATTGTTCAGAGCGATTTTATTGTAAATACCTGGATTTTTGTACCACACAGTCTGGATGTGAATCCGTCAACCTACTCAAAGGAAAGGTTCTACAGAGACATCCTTTCTCACATAAGGCTTATTACTCCCATTTTTCTTCTTAACGAGATAGTTGAGGGAGATGCTGTGCCGCTTGCGTATCTGGAAAACAGCTTTAAAAAAATGGTAGCAGAACCAAACAGACACAATAGCTGGGAGTACGAATACCACATTAAAATGTTTGCCTCAATATTCAAAAGCTCTCTCAGAAATCAAATATACTACATAGTAAAACCATTGGTTGAAGAGGAAAGGAACCATCTTGTAAAAAAAATAATACTTGATGTAAAACTTATTCTTGAGAGGTATCGGAATCTTACCAAGATTCTTAATGTGCCTACAGTCACAAATGAACTATTCAGCTACTATCAGTTTGGAGATGAGTTCATGAGCAATATAATGCAAAGACAATTGTTCCGGCTTTTAAATACACTCAGAGACATGTTCCCGGAATTATACAACATTTACAAACATGAAATCGTCTCTCTGCTGGATAATGAGATTATATACCGAAAAAGCAAAGGCTATCCAGTTGTGGATAAGGAAAGTACAAACAAAAACAGGAATCTCATTTTTAGGGCAGGTGCTCTAAAGAAATATATTGAAAGCGAGCTTTTTCTGAATGCAAACAAAAAAAGGGACGGAGTATTGATAGAGCAGATATATTTTAGCCTGGCAGCAGGTGTTTCAATGGTTTTTGCAACTGCAATCGCATTTTCCTTTCAGCGGGAATACGGCAATTTTACAATACCTCTTTTTGTTGCACTTGTAGTAAGCTATATGCTTAAAGACCGGATTAAGGACCTGCTGAGGTATTATTATGCCCATAAAAGAAAAAACAAATATTTCGACAATAAAACGATAATAGGAATTAATGAAAAGGTAATTGGAATGAGCCGGGAAGGGTTCGATTTCATAAATGAGTCTAATGTTCCAAAAGAGGTTATCACCCTCCGGGATCGAACAACTTTGCTTGAGGCGGAAAACCGTAATTCCGAAGAGAAAATTATTCTTTTCAGGAAAAATGTCCAGATTAGCAGGGACGAACTTAATGCGAACTCCGAGTATCCGGTAAGCGGTGTAAATGACATTCTGAGGTTCAACCTCTCCTCTTTTCTTCACAAGATGGATGACCCTACTACTCCTCTTTATGTCACTTCCGATAATGGCGAGGATTATGAAGAAATTCAGGGCATTAAGATATATTATCTTAACTTTCTGATGCAGCTTAAGTCTTCGGACTCCGAAGAGTTCAAACGATATCGTATTGTCTTCAACAGGAGCGGTATAAAAGAAATCGAGGAGCTTAAGTAGCTCCTCGATTTCTTTTTTAATTCTTTATGGATGCAATCTCTTTTATTGCCTCTATTGCGGTATCTACATCCGCCTCGGTAGTGAATGCTCCGATGCTCATTCTTACAGTTCCGTGCATGTCAAAGGTTCCGATATGTTCGTGAACCAGAGGAGCACACTGCAGACCTGTTCTCACGGCTATATTGTAGTCTACATCGAGCATTGTTCCAACATCGCCTGCCTGAAAGCCATTGATGTTAAAAGACAATACCGGGTTTTTATTTTCAATGCTGTTTGCGCAGTATGTTGTTACTCCGTCAGTGTTCTGAACTGCCTTTCTGAGCTTATCCCACAGTGCAATTTCGCGATTGTGTATATTCATTACTCCCTGCTGCGTAATCCATTTTACGCCTGCATAAAGCCCTCCAACACCCAATAGGTTGAGCGTTCCGTATTCGAGCCTGTATGGATATTCCTCAAGGTGCCCCCGGAATGCCGAACGAACCCCTGTTCCCCCTGCTCTTGTAAGTTTAATATTTACTCCTTCCCTTACATATGAGCCGCCGATACCTGTTGGACCCATAAGGCACTTATGTCCTGTAAAGCAATAAACATCAACATTGCAGGCCTGCATGTCAAAATCTACCGAACCGGCTCCCTGACTCCCGTCAACAACGAAAGTAACACCTTTGTCCTTACATATCTTTCCTATCTGGGCAAGCGGCTGGATTGTACCCAGCACATTTGAGCAATGAGTAACTATCACAAATGTCGTGTTTGGCCGGATTGCTTTTTTAATATCGTCCGGATTAACATATCCGTTCTCGTCAAACGGAACATAAGTAACATCAATAGTCCCCTGTTGCTGGTGGAAGTAAAGCGGCCGTAAAACAGAGTTATGCTCAAGTAATGTTGTAACGACATGTCCTCCCTTTTCTACCAGTCCGTTAATGATAAGGTTGAGAGAATCTGTTGCATTATAGCTGAATGTCAACCTATTGTGATCTGTACCGCCATTAAACAGCTTGGTAAGCATCTTTCTGGTATTATTCACAACCTCTTCCGTTTCCAGAGCGGCATCGAATCCGGAACGGCCCGGGCTCACTCCCTTTGTGCGATAAAAGGTGTTCATAAAATCATACACTTCGTCCGGCTTTGGAAAACTTGTAGCCGAGTTGTCGAGATAGATAAGTTTGCTCATAGTTTAGATTATTATGTTTTATTTTACTTTTCAATAACAAGTGCATCAGCTACTAACTCCGCAATAGTCTTGATCTTAATTCCGAGTTTGTATGTGTGATTCAACTGCGAAAGCTGATCCACGCAATTATGACATGGCGTGATAACAACTTTGGCTCCTGTAGCTCTGATCTGATTTGCCTTAATCTCCCCAATCTTAAGCCTTCTGTCGTTATACTCGCTCATGGCGAGCATTCCGCCGCCGCCGCCGCAACAATAATTTTCGTTTCCGTGCGGGTTCATCTCTGTAAAATTATCTGCAGCACTTTTAACAACAAACCTTATCTCTTCGAGAAGGCCTCCGTTTCTTACAAGATTACAGGGGTCATGAATAGTAACAAGCTCTTTATTAAGAGTCTTATCCAGTTTGATTCTTCCCTGACGAATATAATCAGCAATGAGTTCAACTGCTGTTGTCATGTCAAAATCGTAACTCTTTTGGAGGTAGTTTGGACCTTCCCAGCGATTTGCCCGTGTTCCGTGCCCGCACTCTCCTAAAACAAGAACATTCCCTCTCAGTTTGTGGATTTCGTCATACAGATTCCGTGCAATTACAGTTGCCTGCTCTTTGTTACCGTTAAAGAACCCATAATTTGTCACATCGTAGAACCGGGATGAGATCGTCCAGTTTTCGCCCGCGGCATAAAATATCTTTGCAATAGCCGATATTGAAAGCGGAAAAAATTTCGGCTCTCTTGGATTGAGGGTATAAAAAACATTTTTATGCGGCTCATCCAGTGGAATTCTGGCATTGTTATCTCCCATCTCGTCTATCAGCTCTTCTTCCATCCACTTTATTGTATCAACAAATTCCTCTGTGGGAATTGCCATATTATTTCCGGTCCTGAGGGCCGAATCGACTGTTGCCTGCAGGGAAGCCGGTACCATATCCATAGCAGACAGCATCTCTCTTCCCTTTCTTACAATATAGGCAATATCAACTCCTATAGAACAGTGCTTTACACATCTTCCGCACATTGTACATGACCCGAAGAGTAAATCCACCATCTCCTCTGCCATGCTGTCGTCAAGGTCCTTTGCGTTAACAAGGGCTGGCGCGATTTTCCCCATGGAGGTACAGTATCTCCTGTAGACAGAACTTACAAGATCTACCTTTTTTGCAGGGATAAATTTTGACTGTTTATGTGCAATATAAAACATACAACTTCCGGCGCATAATCCGCATCTTACACACGCATTAAGATGCGTAAGAAGCTTACTGTCCGAACCGCTTTTAAGCAATTCCAATGCCTTGTCTCTTTTAACTTTATCTATCTTTTGCATGTTATTCCGATTTTTGAGGCCAGGTTCCCCTCCATCCATAGAAAAATCCAAGATGATATCTGGCAAAAAAGAAGAAGAGAAGATGTTTTGTTTTTCCCAGTGGCAACCATATAAAAAACAGAGCTACGGATAAATAATATAATATTTCTGCTCCGGGAACCAAAAGATAAATAGCAGTGAATAACTGAACCAGGCTTGTGACTACGTTGGAAATATAGTCATCCAATCCGGACAGTGATTTTAAATCCTTGTTGATAATTCTTTTTATTAAAATCGCGAAACCTGCAAAGAATGAGATAAAAAGAAGAACCGAAAAGATGGTTCTCAACGGATTATTCAATGACGGGAAACCTGCTAAAAGAACAAAAAACAAAACCAAAGACAAAAAAGTGCCTAAATGATATATAATACCTCCGGCGTATGTGGGCATATGGAGGTATGCAGATTCTTTTGCCCCGGGTGCCATAGCCTTTGTAAAAGAGTAAACGACTCCTTTTGTAACACTCCCGGAACTGACAGACAAATCATCGGGCCTGCCGGGAATTACAAGTCTCGCAAACTGATATGAGAAAAGCGCGACTGAGAAAATAAGAGAAGTAATAGCAATCCAGTGATACCAACACATATCTTAATGTTTAAACGCATCCGTCCGGTTTAGGCAAGCCGGCTACTCTGCAAGCTCCTCTTGCCGGTCCCAAAGGGAAAAGTTCGTATATCTCACGAAGTTTAAGTCCTGTTTCCTGGCAAATGAAACGTATCATTGGGGCATTCCCTTTTTCCTCAAAATTATTTCTTATTATCCGCACAATTGCCCAGTGTTTTTCGGTCAATTCATCAATTCCGTCCAACTTAGCAAACATAGTTGCCACTTCATCGTTCCAAACCGATGGGTCTGTTAAAAAACCGTCTCCGTCTACTTCAAATACCTTCCCTCCAACTTTGAGTGTTGCCATAAAAAAAAATTTTTTTTGATTAAAGTTCACGAAGGTAAAAAAATATTGATTTGAAAGGAAACTTTAACAATTTATATTTGTTGTAAAATAAATAAACAGGTTTTATAACAAATAATTACAATTATGACAGATCAGGAGATTGCCCACAAAGTAAAGCTACAACCCATTGGAGATATTGCAGTAAAGATTGGAATTGACCCGGATGACCTCGAACTATATGGTAAGTATAAAGCAAAACTGCCTTTGAAATATATAGACAGAAACAAATTTGGGAAACTGATTCTTGTATCGGCAATATCACCTACTCCTGCCGGAGAGGGCAAAACCACTGTTTCGATAGGCCTTTCTCAGGCTTTGAACAGAATTGGAAGGAAGTCTATTGTCGTGCTTCGCGAGCCCTCCCTGGGGCCTGTTTTTGGCATGAAAGGCGGTGCTACAGGTGGCGGATACTCGCAGGTATTGCCAATGGAAGACATAAATCTTCATTTCACGGGAGACTTTGGAGCAATTGAAAAAGCCCACAATCTTCTTTCCGCTCTGATAGACAATAATATTCAAAGCAAAAACTTTAATCTCAATCTGGACCCGAGAACAATTTCCTGGAAGCGGGTTATGGACATGAACGACCGCTCTCTTCGCTCAATCGTTGTCGGGCTCGGAGGGACTGCAAATGGAATCCCGCGCGAAACAGGCTTTGAC
>JAGDMC010000012.1 GCA_017860395.1 Bacteroidota bacterium
TAAACATTGAAAATCTTGATAGCAAACCCAGAAAAGTACCAACCGGGCAAATAGTATTACAATATAATCTTCCCCAGAATGCACTCATAACAATTATCAGGATGAGAAATGCTGCTGCAAAAACAAATGACCCGGCAACAAAAGTCGAGTAAGTTCTGAAAAATACAGATTCCGGCACAATTACCGAAAGCCCGTTTTGAATCAGTTGTTCCCCCCTGCCAATAAGTTCGGTAGAAATCCTTCCAAAATTTGAATATGGATCCAGATAAGATATGATTGATGTAATTCCAAAAATGAGAGGGATTGCGGCAAGTGCGAGCAATGAGTATCTTAATATACTCTTTGGCGAAGAATACTTAAATCTTCTATTTTTCTTGCTTTTAAAAAGACCGGCCACTTTTGTGAAAACATCCTGAAGTGTTCCAAGGGGGCACAAAGTAGAGCAATATACTCTTCCAAAACAGAGTGTCAGAATTATCAGCAAAGAGAAAATTATCCCCGATCCTGTAAATGCGCCAAGCAGAGCGGGTACAAACTGTATTTTCAGGAAATTTGCGAAAAACAATGTTTCCCTGTTTGCAAAATAGAGAAAATTAAGGGTTATAACAACCAAAATTAGCAGCGATATTACTACCCTGCTTCTTTTTAAGAGCTTATACATCAATATCAGATTTTTATTCTTTCAACTTTTATAGAATCCAGATTTGTTGTTCCCACGTTTAATTTTTCTGCCTTTCCGATATGAGAGACTGCTTCCATTTTCATCTCTCTGAACTGGTTGAAAAATTTTAATGCAGCAGTATCGGCAGCAACTATATCTGTTGACAGGAAAAGTGCTTTAGCAAGAACTACGTCCTCTGCAGTTTTTCCTTTGGGACCGTTTTGAGTCATGATTCTGTATGCATCAACTATGTTAAGTACCGGCTTTTTACTGTAAGTAGCACAGTCTGCAATACATTGCTGAAGATCGTTGGAGTGCCAGAATCCTCTGTCCCAGACAATCCCCATATAATTTTTCATCGAAATTGTCATCTTGGCTCCGCCGTGGTTTTTCAGGACAGGAACGTTTATCCACACGTCACAGTCGATAATTGACTCATGAATTTTTGCTGATTTAAGACGGACGCCGTCGGGAAGATTAACATCTTTATAATATTTCTCATCGTGGGCATATCCTATCTTTGCTCCTGCAGACTTAGCTGCATCTTCTATCCCGCTGTTTTTGTAGCAAGCCTGCCACTCGTCACATGTATGGTCGAAAACAATAACCTCCGACGCTCCTGCAGCCATGCAATCTTTAACAATTGCCGCAACAAGCTGAGGGTTTGTATTAGCAGCCAGTTCCGGCTTTTTGTCCCATCCTATATTCGGTTTTACAACTACTTTTTGTCCTTTTTTAACAAATCGGGAAATTCCTCCCATGGCTGTAATTCCTTTTTTATACATAGTAACAGGATCACCACCCATAACAGCAACAAGGTCATTTTTTCCTGGTGCGGAGGCACTTTCACCTGCAAAAATATTTTCCGGCTTAAGTTGAATTGCTCCTGCAATGCTGCCTAAAAGGGCAGCTTTAAGAAAATTTCTCCGTTCCATACAAGTACATTTTCCACAAATATACAATTTTGTTAATTGCAACAGCAAAAAAAAGGTTATATTAGAGCAAATTTTAGTGATGAATAGTAATATAATAAAGAGGATATGGCTATTTTACTACGATGGATTCAGAGGCATGACTCTTGGTAAAACATTGTGGATTATTATTGTCATAAAACTCTTTATTATGTTTTTTATTCTTAAGCTGTTTTTTTTCAGAGGGGAATTAAGTTCTTATCAAAATGACGATGAAAAAAGCAGGCATGTAATTGAAAACTTAACTAACACAAGCAAACCTAAAACCTAAAATCTTATAAATTATGTTTTTAGCTTCACTCGCAGATCTGTCAAGGCTTCAGTTTGCCCTAACAGCGATGTACCATTGGTTATTTGTTCCGCTCACTCTGGGGCTGGGATTTATAATAGCCATTATGGAAACATTCTATGTCAGGACTGGCAACGAATTTTGGAAAAGAACAACAAAATTCTGGATGAACATTTTTGCGATTAACTTCGCAATAGGAGTCGCTACCGGAATTATTCTGGAGTTTCAGTTTGGCACAAACTGGTCCAACTATTCGTGGTTTGTTGGCGATATCTTTGGGGCACCACTCGCTATTGAAGGCATTCTGGCATTTTTTCTTGAAAGTACTTTCTTCGCAATAATGTTTTTCGGATGGAACAAAGTGAGCAAAAATGCGCACCTGATTTCTACATGGCTTGTTGCCATTGGAACAAATCTATCGGCGTTGTGGATTCTTGTTGCAAATGCATGGATGCAATATCCGGTAGGAATGGCTTTCAACCCGGACAGCGCAAGAAACGAAATGGTCGATTTCTGGGCCGTTTTATTCTCTCCTGTTGCCATTAATAAATTTATTCACACAGTAACAAACGGCTATGTTCTTGCATCAATAGTCGTTATCGGAATCTCTGCCTGGTATCTTCTGCACAAAAGAGAGGAGGAATTTGCAAGAAAAAGCATTAAGACTTCAGCTGTATTCGGGCTTGTATCGCTTTTAGTTCTTATCTGGTCCGGCGACGGTTCTTCTGTTCAGGTAGCTAAAAAGCAGCCCATGAAACTGGCAGCAATGGAAGGACTTTACAAAGGTCAGAAAGGAACTCCCATTATAGTTGCAGGAATACTCAATCCAGGAAAATCCGTTAAGGACATTGCAGACAATCCTATTAAATATGAGAGCGAAGATGCGTTTGTTTTCAAAATCTCTATTCCTCAGGGACTCTCCCTTCTTGTTGACCGTAAAACAAATACATTTGTACCGGGCATAGAGGATATACTTAAAGGCGGATATACCTACCTGGATAAAGACGGAATTCCAAAAATTGCCCCGCCAATTGAGGAGAGAATGGCAAAGGGAAAACTGGCTGTCGAAGGACTTGCTCTTTACCAAAAAGCACGCCTGGCCGGTGACGAAGAGGGAAAAGGACTGGCATACAGTCAGCTGATGGATAATTTTGACCATTTCGGCTATGGATACATTGAAAAGCCAACCGATGTTATTCCAAATGTTCCTCTTACATTTTACGCATTTCACATAATGATAATGCTGGGAATCTATTTCCTTCTTTTCTTCATTATAACGCTCTACATGGAAAAAAAGGCAATCATTTCAAAGCATCGCTGGTTTTTGTATCTTGCTATTATCTCAATCCCACTGGTTTATATCTGCTCTCAGGCAGGATGGGTCGTTGCGGAGGTTGGCCGGCAACCATGGACAATTCAGGATTTATTGCCTGTTGGGGCAGCAGTTTCCGGAGTTGATCCCGGTGCGGTCCGTACAACTATATTGTTGTTTTTCATTTTGTTTACAGCCCTTTTGATTGCAGAACTGGGTATTATATTCAAAGTTATTAAAAAGGGTCCCGGAGCATAAAATCATTCAATTACTCAACTTTTACCTAAACTACAAAAATTACTTCTATGTTAAATATATTACAGCAATATTGGTGGGTCATAGTTTCTCTGCTGGGAGCTTTGCTTGTTTTTTTGATGTTTGTTCAGGGAGGGCAGTCACTACTCTTTGGCACTGTCAAAAGCAAGGAAGAAAAGACTCTGCTTGTTAATGCCCTCGGGCACAAGTGGGAACTGACTTTTACTACTCTGGTTACATTTGGAGGTGCAATATTTGCTTCTTTTCCGCTATACTATTCAACCAGTTTTGGTGGTGCATACTGGCTGTGGATGACTATCCTTTTCCTGTTTGTCATTCAGGCTGTATCATACGAATTTCGCAGCAAGGCAGGAAACTTTCTCGGGGCAAAAACTTATGAAACATTTCTATTCCTAAATGGCATGTTTGGAACAATACTCATTGGAGTAGCAGTAGGCACATTTTTTACAGGAGGAGCTTTTATTATGAACAAAAGCAGCATAACCAATACTCTTCAGCCTACTATTTCATACTGGACAAATAATTATCACGGGCTTGAAGCCATAACCGTTCCTTTTAACATGCTAATGGGAATAGTTGTATATTTTGCCGCCAGAACCCTGGGTTTGCTTTATATTATAATGCAAATCGACTTTGAACCGCTTGCAAAAAAGGCAAAAAATCAGATAAAAATCACCGGACCGGCATTTGTACTGGCATTCGTTGCACTTTTGTTATCTCTGTTTACGATGACAGGCTATCATGTAAATCCTGAGAACGGCTTTATTTCTGCTGTCAGATATAAGTACCTCTTCAACATGACCGAACTCATCTGGCCGTTTATCATGCTTTTTACAGGCGTAATACTTGTTATCGGAGGATTGGCAAACACCCTTTTTGGCAAGGGTAAAGGCAGTTTTTACATTACCGGAGCCGGCGTTGTACTTGCAGTATGGAGTTTGCTTATTTGTGCCGCATTTAACAATACTGCGTTTTTTGTTTCAACGGTTGATATACAGAACTCACTTACTCTTCAGAATAGCTCTTCCAGTGAATTCACCCTTAAGGTTATGGCCTATGCTTCTCTTATGGTACCATTTGTATTCGCCTATATTGTTTATGTCTGGCGGGCAATGACAAAGGTAAAGATGAGCAATGAGGACCTTTTAAAACCGGATACGCACAAGTATTAGTTTATCTGCCGGTTACTATTTGTCCCTTTGACCGGTCATATTCCGAGCCAGCCGTGCTGTGAGGTATGGAATATACCAGAAGCATGACAATTGCAGCTATTATGTACAAATATCTTCTTGTCTTCTTTCTGTTAAGCATCCAGGCTGCAACCCATATAATAAAAGCCAATAAAGTTTTATTGTCTGTCAGGTCACTGCCAAATGGCCATCCTGTCCAATAGGCCCCAAAAGCATAATTTTGTACAAGAGGGCCAAGAATGAGCCCCCCTGCTCCAAATACAAAGAGCAAAACAATAACGGAAGAATTAAGATTTATATTTTTTGAAAATGCTGCCACGCCAATATAATTTGAGACAAGCATTGCAATGAACATCAGAAGAATGTGGGGAATGAGAACACCCGCCGGGACATGACTCTTAAACCTTAGTATCACCCCGTCTACACCTCCGAGCTTTATCTCCTTCGATACGGTTGAATCGGAAACTGACGGATTATTTAAGATAAAATTATATGCTATTTTTCCTGCAGGTGGCTGAGCAGGCATCGTGACAATGAATGCCGGGCCATTTCTTAAAGCTTTTAAGGTATCTGCATGTCCGTTTCCCGGGTATAGCCTGTATAAAAACATACCTTCAACCTCCCCGGGGAGATTGTCGATATTTATTTTAATTTCCAGATTTTTGTTGAGCCTCTCATAATCGCCCGATGCTTCACTATTATTGATAGTTGTTTCCCAGCTTCTGGGGAGAAATGTTTCGCAGGTTTGCCCTTTAACCGTGAATTGCTCATAAAGGGGTTTTGTAGGGCCTGTACTTCTTTGGAATTTTACCGCTGCTAGAGTAATAATTACAGCAAGGAGCCATAATAAGAATTTTTTCATAGCTCAATGTTTAATTTTATTTCCTTCCCCTCTCTCATCAGTTTTACCTCAACTTTTTCACCGGCTTTAAGCTCTCCAAGCCTTGCCATATAGTCATATATATTTAATACAATTTTTGAATTGATGGCCGTAATTATATCACCTGCCATCATTCCGCCTTTTTGTGCAGGTTTCCCGTCTGTTACCGATCCTACCCGGAAACCGTCGCCCTTCTCATATGTAAAGTCCGGTATGAGACCCAGTGTTACTTTGAAACTGGCTCTGCCCGGTGTTGAGGGAGCCGCTACTTTCTGATATTCCGGGATTTTTGTGCTTATAGCCACATCTTTTACAACTGCTGTTACAAAGTCCGAAACCTTAGCCAACCCCGGGAAATTAATAAGTTCAACGTCGTCATAAGGAGTGTGATATTGTTTGTGGACCCCTGTTGTAAAATAGAGCACCGGCACTCCGGCTGTATAAAAAGATGCATGGTCGGAAGGTCCGTAGCCGTCTTTAGTCATGGAAAGTTTAAACTGAAATGTCCTGTTTATCCTGCTGACAATAGAATCTGCCATTAGAAAAGTTCCTGTACCTCCTACCTGCAGCCTCTCTTCTGAAAGCCGTCCTACCATGTCCAGGTTAATCATAAGCCTGGGAAGCATATTTAATGCCTTTAAAGTATCGGCAGCATATTTTGAGCCAAGGAGACCTCTTTCCTCTCCTCCAAAAGCAGATACAATAATATTGTATTTGAGACTGTCTTTTATACCTGAAAGAGATTTTCCAATTTCAATTGCAGCAGCAACACCGCTGGCATTATCATCGGCACCATTGTGTATTTCTGTCATTTTTGGAGCCATACTGCCGGAACCGGCCCCCCCTGTTCCAATATGATCGTAGTGCGCGCCAATAAGAACCGAGTTTCCGGCATTAATACCCTTAAGCTGCATTATGACATTCTGTGACCTTCCTTTCACACTGTGAACAACACTCTTTATGTAAATGTTTTTATCTTCAGATGCGAGCATATTTGCTGCCGTATTTGAGGATACCTGAATTGCCGGAACAGATATCGAAGTGGTGCCTCCTTTCCTGTTTGCGTTAATATCTTCTTTGGAGAAAAAAATAATTGCAGAAACACCTTTATCCTTTAATGAGGTTACTTTGAAAGGTATGCTGTCCCTTACCGACTGAATTAAAGCTACTTTACCAGCAAGATTACCGGGAAGTGAATCATATCTTTCTACAAATACAAATTGAGACGATACCTCTGCAACAGGCGATTCAGGTAAAACAGAAAAGTCTGTTCCCTCCAAAAGGGATGTATTTGCTATATTAAGTTTCGACCCGTAACCAACTTCCCTGTATAATGTAAACTCAAAATTTACCAGCGGGTTTTCTCCTATTAAAGGTACAAAGCCAAGTTTTCCAAGTTCCAGTGCAATGTATTTTGCCGCTTCACGGTCCTCTTTGCTCCCGGCCGCCCTGCCCTTCATTTTGTCATCTGCGAGAAAGGAAAGCCTCCTTTTTAAATCTTCATTTCCATTTTGAGTGGTTTGAGCAAAAGTCTGAACAAAAGAAAGAGTTGTCAGAACAAAAAGAATTGAGCAAAATATATTTTTCATTAAAATATTATTAATTTATTAAAAATTTTTATCTCACATTTTCAATTACTTACAGAAAATATTTAAAAAATTTCGTACAAATTTAAATAAAAATTTGGAGGATAAAAAAGTATGTTTACATTTGCAGTGTACTACTTCACTAACACACGAGGACTAAATTAATAATGAAAAATATGGTAACAATTGAAAATCTACACTTTAGCTATTCAAGGCACCTTGTATTTAAAGATGTCAGCCTCTCTCTGGAAGCCGGAAAAATATATGGCCTTCTGGGACAAAATGGTGTCGGAAAGACTACACTGCTAAAAATAATCTGCGGGTTGTTGAAGGTTAATTCAGGTAGTTGTTCCGTTATGAATCACGAACCTTCAAAAAGGGAGCCCGGATTTTTGAGCGAATTGTTTTACATTCCTGAAGACTTTGTGGGGCCGGATATAACAATAAATAATTTCGCTAAACTCCGTGGTGAATTTTATCCGTCTTATGACGCCAACAAGTTCAGCAGGCTGATGACCGATTTTGAAGTTAACGGTAACTATAAATTTACCAAGCTTTCCTTCGGTCAGCAAAAGAAGGCAATAATAGCTTTTGCGCTTGCGACAAACACGCGACTCGTTCTTATGGACGAACCAAGCAACGGTCTTGATATTCCTTCGAAAACCCAGCTCAGAAGAGTCATTTCCCAGGCATCAACAGATGAAACCTGCATAGTTATTTCCACACATCAGGTAAGAGATCTTGAAAACCTTATTGACCCTATTATTATTCTCGATAAGAATGGTGTCCTTTTAAATGAAAGCATCGAGAACATAAGCCGCAATCTCTGCTTCGAATTTAGCCCTGTCCCGGTTGAGGAGGCGATTTATTCAGAACCTACTTTAGGAGGGTATATCGTTGCCCAGCGAAATACTTCCGGTATGGAATGTAAAGTAAATATTGAAGCTCTCTTCAATACAGTATTATCAAACAAAGAGGTTATCAAAGACATTTTTAAAAAATAGCTGAGTCATGAACGAAATTTTTAATAAAAACAGATTTTTCAAACTGGTAAAGAAAGAGTTTTCAGAAAGAACTCCGGTGATTATAAAAATCGCTGCAATTTTTTCACTTCTGCTTGCAGGATACTGGCTTAGCATGCTCATTTTCAACGGAGGTCCTGCCAGTGCAAACTCCCGTAACTCCTATCTTTTTCTCGCGACAATGATTACAATGATAATTGCTCCTTTTAATCTTTACAGAAACTACAATCATCCGAAAAAAGGTATTGACTATGTAATACTGCCTGCTTCCGTAACTGAAAAGTTTTTAAGCATGCTCACTAATACTGTAATATTCCTTCCATTAATCACATTTGGCTCTATACTTATTACAGACACCATTCTGGCGACAATAAGTCCTAAAATGTTTCCGGGATACATTTTCAGTGCACTTGTCGATTATGAAAAACCATTTGAAAATATATTCGAAGCTCTCATTTTGCAATTCGGATGCATATTCGGCAATTTCCTCTTCCAGAAAAACAAGGCATTGAAAACCATTTTGTCGGGGGTAGGCCTATATATAGCACTGGCGTTTATTCTTGTTATCATGATTACTGTTGTTTTCAAGGATGATTTCCAGACTATGCAGAATATGAAAATGACCTTAAAAGTCGAAAACCTGTCTGACATCGATAAAATTCAGGGATTTGAATCAATAGGGACAATCCTCAAGGGCTTTTACTATTCTTTTATGGTTATATTCTACGGGATATTTCCCATAGCCTTCCTTACCGGTACTTTCTATAAAATGAAAACCCAGCAATACTAATAATTATGGAATTCAACGAACATAAACCGATATATCTCCAGATCTCCGATACCATTTGCGACAAAATTCTCGGGGAAGAATGGAGAGAGGAAGAGAGGATTCCTTCCGTGCGAGAACTGGGTATTACCCTTGGAGTCAATCCCAATACGATTATGAGAACCTACGACCATCTTCAGTCAATAGAAATAATTTACAATAAACGCGGAGTGGGATATTATGTGACAACTGGAGCCAAGGCAAACATTATTTCGTTCCAACAGGAACAATTCATAAAAGAAGAGCTGCCTAAAATAACAAAACGAATGAATCTGTTAGGGCTCAAACCCTCAGATATTTTCAGAGATCTTTAAAAAACTTTAACTTTTTTTCACGAAGAGTGCAACTAATTGACATTAGTCTTCGTCTAAAGGTGTGTAAATTATATTATGCAACACAATGTATTCAAATTATAACAGAACTATGTATAACAAATTTCTTTCTTTCACATTAATTTTAACAATTTTAATATTCAACAGTGCTTTTGCCGCTAAAAACAATGGAATTATTGTAGGTAAAGTAGCTGAGAAAAGCAACGGAAATCCCCTACCCTTCGCTACTGTAAGCATTCAGGACGAAGCAAAGAAAATAGTTGGCGGAGCAACCACCGGCGAAAATGGTAATTTTCAAATCAACAATGTAATTTTTGGCAAATGCAACGTTAAAGTATCATTCATCGGTTTCAAGGATACAACATTTGTAATCAATATAAATCAGGACGCGAACAATGTTGACCTTGGAGTAATAAAGCTTGCATCAGATGCAATAGCATTAAAATCGGCAGTCATAGTTGCAAAGGTTCCTGTTATCGAACAGAAGCTCGATAAAATAGTGATGAATGTTTCAGAAGCTGTATCAACACAGGGCAGCAATGCACTGGATGTGCTTAAAAAGGCACCAGGTATCAGCGTGGACCCTTCTGGAAATATTTTGCTAAACGGCTCGGCTGTTCAGGTATGGATAGACGGAAGACCGTCAAACCTTTCGGGAGCAGAACTTGAGTCGCTGCTTAGCGGAACGGATGGATCTACTATCGACAAGATTGAAATTATTTCACATCCTTCGGCAAAATATGATGCAGCAGGTTCCGGTGGAATTATCAATATCAAAACAAAGAAAAATTTTGCAAAGGGATTAAACGGATCGTTTAAAGGTTCTTATACCGCAGGCCCATACGAGAAATACTATCAGGGTGCCGACGGAACATTAAATCTGAACTACAGGAGCGAAAAAACAAACACGTCAGTAACATATAGTCCCAGATTTAATGAATCTTTTGAGAATATATATACTACAACAAATATTGGAAACGGTCTTATTTTGAAAGGGACAACTGAGTTTGACTTCTTAAATAAAAACCACTCGTTCCGTGTTGTAAATGATGTATTTCTGACAAAGAAAGATATTGTAGGTGTTATTGTAAACGGATTCATCAGAAATCAGACAGGAAACACAGATAATGATGTAACCGGGAATGAGCTTTTCAACAATGGAGCGCTTATAGAAAATACAAGAACAGGTATCAGCAATAAGGATAATTTTTACACAGTATCGGGAAATTTAAACTATACCCATACGTTTAAAGAAAGTCAGGAAATAACTCTTAATGCAGATTACGGCTATTACGACATTGGAAAGAACAGTGCCCAGGACAACTATTTTTCTGATAGCCAGGGTGCGGAGACAAGAGTTCCTTCTATATTCAAAAGCAGTTCAAACCAGCTGATTAACATAATGTCCCTTAGAGCAGACTACGAACAGGTTATATTCAAATCAATTAAGATGGAGGCAGGTGCCAAGTGGGCCCAAAGCAGGACAAACAATGACCTCGTACGTAATGACCAGATTAACGGCAACTGGATTGTCAACAACCAGTTAAGCAGTAAATTCAACTACACCGAAAATATTTCTGCAGCATATGTTTCTCTTGCAAAACAGTTCGGAACAGTTTGGAGCGTTAAAGGTGGTATCAGAGCTGAGATGACAAATTCAACCGGTGAATGGATAAGCGCGGATACTGTTACCACTAAATCATATCTGGATGTTTTTCCAACTGCATTTGTGGGCTACACACCAAATAAGAATCTAAGATTTGGGCTCTCATACACAATGAGGATTCAAAGACCAAGTTTCTTCCAGTTAAATCCTTTCAGAATGTATATAGATGCAAACAGTTCAGTTGAAGGCAATCCAAACGTGAATCCGCAGTATAATCATCAGATCAGCCTCTCTTTGGGTGTAAAACAACATTTGTCGTTTGCACTTCACGGACAATTCCTGAATAACGCCATCATTCAGAATGCATATTTCAACTCGCAAACCGGAGAGAAAAAACTCATTTGGGATAATTTTGGGAAGCAATCGTTTATGGGAGGATCGGTGTCTTTAACAGAATTTCCCATCACAAAATGGATGATAATAAATGCAAATATCTTTCTGGCAAACGTTGAAAACAAAGCTGAGGGTTATAACAGCAGTTCCATATTTTCAAACGGAAACATCAATACGGCATTCCTTTTGCCTAAAGACTACAAAGTTGAATTGACAGGCGTTTTCCAAAGTAAAATTCCTTACGGATACTTTACTGTAGATCCTACTTATGAAATATCTGTGGGAGTTAAAAAAGGGTTGTTCAAAAATATGGGAACTCTTTCGCTTAATGTCCATGATATATTTAACAGCCTTAAAAACAATGTATCATTAAACACAGACCAGCTGAATGCATATTATTTTACATCTCTTAGCAGGAATCGTACAATAACATTAAGTTTTCAGTATCGTTTTGGCCAAAGCAAAGGAATGAAAATGAGAAAAGTGGGTAACGCCGAAGAGGCAAGCCGTGTTGGAAACGGGAACTAATTACCGCATTTATTTAGAAAGTATTAAACAATTAAATAGAAAAGTCCCGGTACGGGAGTATCATATGAAATTTAGGTGAACATTCATAAAACAGTACGTCCCTACCAAAGGAAAGCCGGTTTAACAACCGGCTTTCTCATTTTTATATAAATATAATATTGAACAATGAATTAATATCCTGCGGCTTTTAAGGTATTATTCAGAAGCGAAATAATAGTCATAGGGCCCACACCGCCGGGAACGGGAGTAATATATGAACATTTTGGAGATACTTCCCTGAACAGGACATCTCCCACTAAACGGAAACCGCTCTTATTATCGGCTTTTACTCTTGTTATACCAACATCAATAATAACAGCGCCGTCTTTTACCATATCACCGGTGAGAAATTCGGGTATGCCCAATGCTGCAATTATAATATCTGCATTTAAAGTATGTTCTTTTATATCTTTGGTGCGGCTGTGGCAAATTGTAACAGTGCAGTCTCCCGGTTTGGATTTCTGAGACAGCAGATTCGCCATAGGCCTGCCGACAATATTGCTTCTTCCTATAACAACGCAGTTTTTACCAGAAGTTTCAATGCTGTACCTTTTCAGAAGTTCCATAATACCCCAAGGTGTTGCCGATACAAAAGACGGCAGGCCAAGTACCATTCGTCCAACATTTTCGGGATGAAAACCATCAACATCTTTTTTGGGATCAATTGTTTCAATTACTCTCTGTTCATTAATATGTTTAGGAAGAGGAAGCTGAACAATGAGGCCGTCTATATCGGGATTAGCGTTAATTGCGGCAATTTCATTTATAAGAAAATCCTCAGTAATCGTGTCTGAAAACCGGAGTATTGTAGAGGTAAATCCAACTTGTGCACAAGCCTTTTCTTTATGACCGACATATGTTTGCGAAGCACCGTCTTCACCAACAAGAATAGCTGCAAGGTGTGGTCTTTTCCCTCCTTTCAGGAGAATTTCATCCACTTTTGCGGCTATTTCAATTTTAATCTTATCTGCAGTCGCTTTTCCGTCCAGAATTATCATATACCTGATTTGAATTAAATTATCTGCGTAAACCTCCGATTGCCTTCATGGCATTTTTTCCGCCTCCGGCAAAATTCTTCATCACTTTGCGGGTATCCTCGAATTGCTTTATAAGTCTGTTGACTTCGGCAATAGTAGTTCCGCTTCCTGCTGCAATCCTTTTTCTCCTGCTTCCGTTTAAAATTGCAGGATTATCTTTTTCTTCAACAGTCATTGACTGAATTATCGCCTCAATGCTTTTGAAAGAAGAGTTGTCCATGTCAATATCTTTGAGCGCTTTTCCCATTCCCGGAATCATTGAGGCAAGCTCCTTGATATTGCCCATCTTTTTAATCTGCTGTATCTGGCTGTAAAAATCCTGAAGGGAAAACTGATCTTTCGCAAGTTTCTTCTGAAGCCTGCGGGCCTCGACCTCGTCAAATTGTTCCTGAGCCTTTTCTACCAGAGAGACAACGTCTCCCATGCCCAATATTCTGTCTGCAATCCTTTTTGGATGGAAAACATCAAGTGCTTCCATCTTTTCGCCGGACGAAGCAAACTTGATTGGCTTATTAACGACTGCCATAATCGAAAGGGCCGCACCGCCTCTGGTATCACCGTCAAGCTTAGTAAGTACAACTCCGTCAAAATTAAGCCTGTCATTGAAAGCTTTTGCTGTTTCAACGGCATCCTGACCGGTCATTGCGTCAACAACAAACAGGGTTTCTGTGGGCTGTACCGTTTTTTTGATTGCAGCAATTTCCGTCATCATCTGCTCATCAATCGCAAGACGACCGGCTGTATCTATTATTACTAATGAATACCCCTCCTGTTTTGCTTTGGAAATTGCATTTTTTGCTATCTGAACAGGATCTTTTGCTCCCTCTTCCGAATATACAAATACGCCAACCTGATCGCCAAGGATTTTCAACTGTTCAATAGCAGCCGGCCTGTAAACGTCACAGGCAACAAGCATGGTTTTTAACCCTCTTTTTGTTTTACAGTTGAGAGCAAGTTTTCCGGAAAATGTTGTTTTACCTGAGCCCTGTAAACCGGCAACCAGTACTATTCCGGGATTGCCTTTAACTGAAATGTCCTGAGCTTCGCTGCCCATGAGCAGGGTAAGCTCGTCATGAACAATTTTTGTAAGCATCTGGCCGGCCGGACAGCCTTAAGCACATCTTGTCCCATTGCCTTTTGCTTCACATCATCACAAAAATTTTTGGCAATTTTATAACTTACATCGGCATCCAGAAGGGCCTTTCTGATTTCTTTAAGCGTTTCGGCTACGTTTACCTCAGTAATCCTCCCCTCACCTTTAAGCAGTTTAAAGGAGCTCTCCAATCTGTCAATTAAATTTTCAAACATCATTTAATAGGAATATTTTTGTGACTAACTATTTAGATATAAAGCCATTAAGGATTTTTCTTCCATCCTCGTTTACAATTGCCTCAAGATGATATCTCACCAGCTCCGAGTGAAATATGTATGGATCTCTGAGAAAAGTATAGGAGCCGTTCCATGAGTATATTTTGGCCATGGCAGATGTAAAAAACAAAGTAACCAGCTCTTTGTTGAGATCATCCCTGTAAAGCGACTCTGAAATTCCTCTTTCGAGATTTTCGTAAATTATTTTTGAGTAGAACGACATCCTGTTTGTATGGTCCAGAAGTTTCAGATCCGGAAGATATTTCGATGAATCGCTGAGCAGCAGCGGGCCTATTTCAGTTAGAGATTTATTCATCATGTCGCTTGTATGGTGCAATGCTTCAATAGCATTACGTCCCTGGTTAAGCGCAAGATTTATACGGAATTCAATGTCTCCGAGTACAAACTGCATAACTGTACGCATCAGCTCTTCCTTACTGTTGAAATTGTTGTAAAGAGTCTTCTTTGTAAGTTTAAGGTCGTC
>JAGDMC010000101.1 GCA_017860395.1 Bacteroidota bacterium
GAAGATCCGGCCAAAGGAAAAGAGAGTGAATTTATTGTAGAGAACATCTCTGTGAACTCAACTGCATTCTTAAACTTCTCAGACCCGGCAAACATAAAGACAATGGGGAACCCCACAGAGGCGGCCCTTTTGTTGTGGCTGTATTCTAAAGGAATAAACTACCTGCATGTGCGCAATGATTCCAGAATTCTGGATCAGCTGACATTCTCTACAGAGAGAAAGTATATGGGAACAATAGTTTTCAATGCTACCCTGGGTAAAAAAGTGCTTTATGTGAAAGGTGCTCCGGAAATAGTAATCGGAAAATGCAAAGATCATCCGGAAGGAATAAAGGAAAAACTTCTGGAATATCAGGGCAAGGCAATGAGAACTCTGGCTTTTGCGTGGAAAGAGGTTGAGGAAAATGACAACAGGTCGGTAGAGGCAATTGCTTCGGACGGGCTGTCATATCTTGGCGTTGTAGCAATTTCAGACCCCGTGAGGGACGATGTCCCGGATGCAGTTTCAAGATGCCTCAGAGCAGGCATAGATGTTAAAATTGTTACCGGAGATACACCGGGAACGGCAAAGGAAATAGGAAGGCAGATAGGAATATTAAAAGAGGGTTACTCCGAAGACGCAATTATCACAGGGGTAGACTTTGAAAAACTTTCCGATGAAGAGGCTTTCAAAAGAGTAGCTGTCCTTAAAATTATGTGCCGTGCAAGACCTACCGACAAACAGCGGCTTGTTCAGCTTTTGCAGAAAAGAGGAGAGGTTGTGGCAGTTACCGGTGACGGTACAAATGATGCTCCTGCTCTTAACTTTGCCAATGTGGGGCTTTCAATGGGTACAGGGACGTCTGTTGCAAAAGAGGCAAGCGACATAACTCTGCTTGACGATTCATTTAATTCAATCGCTACAGCAGTAATGTGGGGGCGTTCGCTTTATCAGAACATCCAGAAATTTATAATTTTTCAGCTTACAATAAATCTTTCTGCTCTTATTATAGTTCTGCTGGGCACTATCTTTGGTCATGAACTTCCTCTTACGGTAACACAAATGTTGTGGGTAAACCTCATAATGGACACTTTTGCCGCAGGAGCATTAGCTTCTCTTCCTCCCAACCCAAAGGTAATGCATGACAAACCAAGAGATTCGTCTGCATTTATCATAACAAAGCCAATGAGATGGAACATTCTTTTTACCGGAATGCTTTTCGTTGTAGTGTTGTTGGCGCTCCTTTTCAACCTGACAGATGCAGCAGGAGAGATTTCAAGATATAACCTCTCTCTCTTCTTTACTGCTTTTGTTATGTTGCAATTCTGGAACATGTTCAATGCAAAAAGTTTTGGAATAGGCGGGTCGGCTTTTAAAGGACTTCTGAAAAGCCCCGGATTCGTTCTCGTTTCGCTGCTCATTGTTGTCGGCCAGATTTTAATTGTTCAGTTTGGTGGCGATGCATTCCGCACAGAACCTTTGAGCTTCCGGGACTGGGTAATTATTATTGCTTCCACTTCGGTTGTATTATGGATCGGAGAAATTGTGAGACTCATTAAAACGCTCATAAACAAATAAACTATGAAGAAAATTATTTTTCCCCTGGTAATTTGCGCACTGATTCTTGCTTCGTGCGGGACAAAGAAGTCTCAGCTCACTCCGGGAGTGTGGAGAGCAGTTCTTCTGACATCGGACTCAACAGAAATTCCGTTCAATTTTGAACTTAAGATGTCTCAGACCGATACTACAATTGAGATTATAACCGGAGAATCCAGATACGAGGTTAAGGATATAAAAATGGCCGGAGACTCGCTCTTTATAGAGATGCCGCTGTTCAGCTCCCGCTTCGCTCTTGGATTCACAAAAGAGGGGCTTTCGGGCAACTTTATCCGTACTTCCTATACAATGCCTGTGACAGCTGTTCCCAATACCGGCTGGCGTTTCACAGAAAAGCCGCAGACAGCGTCATTCTCTGCTGCCGGCAGATGGCTCGTTAAACTTGGCGAAAATGAAATAATTGGAGAATTTGCCGAAGCTAACGGTAAAGTCACCGGTTCGTTCCTGACCCCGTCCGGGGACTATCGTTTTTTTGAAGGATTGGTTACTTCGGAAAACAAGCTCATGTTGTCATGTTTCGACGGAGGGTTTATAAGGCTGTTTACTGCTGATATGGTTTCAAATGATTCCCTTTCAAATGTAAAAATGTATTCCGGTTTCAAATCTCTTGAAGATGGAACAGCTGTTCGCAAAGAAGATGCACAGTTACCCGATGCCTATGCAATTACCGGAATGAAAAAGGGATATAAAACACTTGGTTTCTCGTTTCCGAATCTTGATGGCAAGGCAGTGAGCCTTAAGGACGAAAAATTTGCAAATAAAGTGGTTGTGGTCCAGATTAGCGGATCATGGTGTCCTAACTGCCTCGATGAAAGCAAATTTTTAGCCGGTGTTTATGAAAAATACAAACCTTCACTTGAGATTGTTTGCCTTGCATTTGAACGTCCGGAAGGTTTTGATGCAGCCAGGGCAGAAGCAATGAAACTTGTGAGCGTTGCAAAGATTCCTTATGAAGTACTTATATCCGGATTTACTCCTTCAAAAATTAAGGAGGCATTGCCCGAACTCGAAAACTTCAAAGCGTTTCCCACAACAATAATTATCGACAAAAAAGGAAATGTTAGAAAGATACATTCAGGATTTTCAGGCCCCGGAACAGGCGTACACTATACAAATTTTGTTAAAGAATTTGATACCTTTGTTGAGGAGCTGATAGCAGAAAAATAGAGAGATACGGAAAATAAAAAACATAAAAGCATGAGCCCCGCCAGGGGCTCTTCTGCTCTGCAGGCCATGCAGCGGGTCTGCTCTATGCGTGAATATTGCGAAAGTGATATTATGTCAAAACTGGAGCGTTTCGAACTTAATGCCGGAGAAACGGAGAAAATACTGGAGAGTCTTAAGGCAGATAAATTTGTTGACGACAACAGGTATTCAAGGGCTTTTGTAAGAGACAAGAGCCGCCTTTCCGGATGGGGAGGCAGAAAAATTTCGTTTGCGCTCAGACGCAAAAAAATAGAGCAAAGCATAATTGCAGAAGCAATTAAAGAACTGGATAAAACATCGGAGGCAGAAAGGCTTTTAAAGATTCTCACTGTTAAGGCAAAATCAATTGGTAAAGAGGAGAGTCGTGCAAAGAAAACAGGAAAGCTAATAAGATTTGCGCTCTCAAGAGGTTTTGACTATGATCAGGCACTATCGGCGGTTAACAAAATAATTGGTTAACTTTGCACCATTAAAATTATTGAAATGATTAATCTGGAGTATTCGAAAGAGATCCAGCAGCGTCTTACTTCGCTGGGGAGGTCTCTTTGACATCGGTTCTAAAAAAGAAGAATTAATAAAGAACGAGGAGGCGATTCAGGCTTCCGATTTTTGGAACGACCCTAAAGAGGCCGAGCTGTTCCTTAAAAAAGTTTCTATTCTAAGATTTTGGGTAAAAGGATTTTCGGAGATTGAAAAATATCTTGAAGATCTCATTGTACTCATTGAATTCTCAAAAGAAGATGAGTCTATTGAGGAAGAGGTTACTGCACACTATAACGAATTAATAAAAAAACTTGAAAATCTTGAGTTGAGAAGTATGCTTGGCAGCGAGGGAGACAATCTTGGAGCCATCCTTAAAATCAATTCAGGTGCAGGAGGTACGGAAAGCAACGACTGGTCTTCAATGTTAATGAGGATGTATGTGCGCTGGGGCGAGAGAAACGGTTATAAGGTTCATATCTATGACCTTTTAGATGGCGACGAGGCCGGAATAAAATCTGTGACCATTGAATTTGAAGGAGACTATGCTTATGGTTACCTGAAGGCAGAGAGCGGAGTGCACAGGCTTGTGCGGATATCTCCGTTTAATTCCCAGGGCAAGAGACAAACCACATTTTCTTCGGTATATGTCTATCCAGCAGTTGACGATACAATAACTATTGAAATAAACGCCGGAGACCTCGAATGGGATACCTTCCGTTCCGGAGGTGCAGGCGGGCAAAATGTAAACAAGGTTGAGACCGGTGTGCGGGTAAGACACCTTCCTACCGGCATTACAGTTGAGAACACCGAAAGCCGTTCTCAGCTCGACAACCGTGCAAACGCAATGAGAATTCTAAAGTCGCATCTGTACGAACTTGAGCTTCGCAAAAGGAAGGAAAAGGAAGCCGAACTCGAAGGTAAAAAGCTCAAAATTGAATGGGGTTCACAAATAAGGAGTTATGTCCTCCACCCGTACAAAATGGTAAAAGACCTTAGAACCGGCTACGAAACTTCCGATACTCAATCGGTACTTGATGGCGACATTAATGAATTTATGAGGAGTTTTCTAATGGGAAGTCAGGGTTAATTGCCCCGATTGGTATGGATTTTGCCGCATTCCCGAACAAAGTATTTATAAAAAATAAAGAGATGGAATTTAAATTTCACGCAACATTTCCTCTGGGAGAGGATACAACAAAGTATCATCTTTTAACAAAGGATTATGTGTCAACAGAAAAGTTTGACGGTAAGGATATTCTTAAAGTTAATCCGGAAGGTCTTCGTCTGCTTGCAAAACAGGCAATGCACGATATAGCATTTATGCTTCGTCCGGAGCATAACGAACAGGTGGCAAAAATCCTGAGCGACCCGGAAGCCAGCGTAAACGACAGGGCAGTTGCTCTCACAATGCTGCTTAATGCAGATATCGCTTCAAAAGGAGTTCTCCCTTTTTGTCAGGACACAGGAACAGCCACTATTGTAGCAAAAAAAGGCCAGAATGTGTGGACTGGCGGAGGAGACGAGGAGGCGCTTTCGCACGGGGTATTTGATACATACACTACCGACAATCTGCGCTATTCACAGACAATTGCACTCGATATGTACACCGAGAAAAACTCGGGCAATAATCTTCCGGCTCAAATAGACATTTATGCAACCGAGGGGGGAGAATACAAATTTTTGTTTGTTGCAAAAGGCGGCGGATCTGCTAACAAAAGCTATCTTTTCCAGGAGACAAAAGCACTTTTGAATCCGGCTTCGCTTGAGAAGTTCCTTATCGAAAAGATGAAAACTCTTGGAACAGCTGCATGCCCTCCTTATCATATTGCATTCGTAATAGGAGGAACTTCTGCAGAGACCTGTATGAAAACCGTTAAACTTGCTTCTGTTAAATATCTGGATAACCTCCCTAAAACAGGAGGTGAAGAGGGGCACGCTTTCCGCGACCTCGAGATGGAGGCAAAACTGCTCAAGGCAGCACAATCATTGGGAATAGGAGCACAGTTCGGAGGCAAGTATTTTGCCCACGACATAAGAGTAATAAGGCTTCCGCGACACGGAGCATCCTGCCCGGTTGGGATGGGAGTATCGTGCAGCGCCGACAGGAATGTAAAGGGGAAAATAAACAAAGACGGTATCTGGCTTGAGACATTGGATTCAAACCCAATCCGCCTTGTTCCGGATAAATTCCGTACAGGCAATGCTGCTCACGAAGGTGGTATTAAAATAGACCTTAACCGTCCAATGAAAGAGGTTCTGGCCGACCTTTCAAAATACCCTGTTTCAACATTCCTTCTGCTTAAAGGAACAATAATTGTTGGAAGAGACATCGCCCATGCGAAACTTAAAGAGCGCATAGATGCAGGTCTTGGACTTCCTCAGTATCTCAAAGAGCATCCGATTTATTATGCAGGACCGGCAAAAACTCCTAAAGGAATGCCAAGCGGTTCATTTGGCCCTACAACTGCGGGCCGCATGGACTCTTACGTGGACCTTTTCCAGAGCCAGGGAGGTAGCATGATTATGATTGCCAAAGGAAACAGAAGCCAGCAGGTAACAGACGCCTGCAAAAAATATGGCGGATTCTATCTTGGCAGCATTGGGGGCCCTGCTGCAATACTTGCACAGGACAGCATTAAAAAAGTAGAGGTTCTTGAATATCCCGA